>CAZVPC010000162.1:0-6762 GCA_964629005.1 uncultured Pseudoalteromonadaceae bacterium
TTCTTCAGTGGTTGTTGTTAATTCTTTTTCATAATCAACCAAATCTTTATTTTGTTCTTTAAGGTGTTCAAAATGCCCTTCAGTTAACGGCATTATCTCTAATTTGCCGTTAACAGCAAATACCGCGACACCATGTACAGGTAAAGCTACTTTATTTTCTTTAGTGTTGTTCATCATTAATCCTTTTTATTTTTTTTGCTAGTGAATGATTAACGGCAACAATAGCGTTAATGTTGCCAAGGCTATCTCACCTGATTTTTAAGCTCTGCTTTTAAATTGGCCAACTCGTTAATTACTTCATCAATAATTGAACCAAGTAAGGCGTTTTCTTTTTTATCAATAATGCCGTCTTCTCTAGCGGTATGTAGTTCAGCCGCAAAAACGCCTTGTAGTTTTTGAATATCAAGAAAAATATCAAGAATTTCCTCATCACCAACAATGCCATTAGGTTTTTTAAATAAGCCATAACCCATTTCATCAGCCCAGCTTTTTAGCAAAATATGATCATTGGTTAAGTGTGAATGGCCAATAGCCTCTAAATAGCCAAGCTTGGCGTCTCTGTCGGGGTTTAATCGGTCTAACAACACGGTATGACTACTGCCCGTTTTACGCGACAACAACGCAATGTCGTTATTTTTACGAAACCTACGCATTGATTCATCGGGGCTTACCGTAAAATTATTGTCCATTCGTTTCATTATTATTGTTCCGCTCGTTATTGTTTAGTGACTACTGAGTAAAGGTTAACTGACTTGTTTGTATTCATCGGGTGGATAAATATCGGGGCGTAGCTCATAGCGAGGAACACCAGTTAACTTTTCGATAGTTAATACTCTTTCAGTTGGTACGCTATCGTTTTTAGTCCACTTGCTAACAGCCATGGATGAAACACCCATTAAAACTGCTAATTTTTGTTGTGAACCAGCAAATTTGATAGCTTTGACTAAGCCACTCATTAAATAAACAACCTATTAATTACATATTGCCTCATAGTAAACCACAAGTTTATGATTATATCAACCATAGGATTATGTTTTTTAGTAAACTTTTAGTTTATAGTTAAAACATGCAAAATATGCAAAATATCTCAGACAGAATTAGAATCGCACTGCGTGATGCAAACATAAATCAAGCTGCTTTAGCTAAAAAGATTAGAGTTACTCCGCAAGCAGTTGGAAAGTGGTTTAAAACAAATTCAGTAAGCAAAGAAAATTTATCTAAAGTGGCTGATGCGCTTGGCGTATCTGTTCTTTGGTTACTAAATGGCACACGAGAAATCACCACAACCAACATTGAACCATTAGAGTTTACCTCGATAGCAGTACCCTTAATTAATTGGGTGCAAGCAGGGGCGTGGTCAGAAATAGCCACTAACTATCAGGCAGAACAATATTACCCCTGTCCTGAAAAACATGGCATTAATACCTTTGCGCTAACGGTTTGTGGCGAGTCAATGAGTCCCGACTTTATTGACGGAGAAATCATTTATGTTGACCCAAGCGTTGAGCCTAAAAATGGTTCATGCGTGGTGGTGCAACAAAATGGACATAAAGAGGCAACCTTTAAACAGTTAGCCATAGACGGTAATAACCGTTATTTAAAAGCGCTCAACCCACAATGGCCTGAGCAATTTATTAAAATGCTGCCCGATGCTGCTATTTGTGGCGTGGTTATTGGCAGTTACCGCAAAAGGAATTAACTAAAGTCTGTATACAATTACAGGTTGACACAAATTGCAAAATGGCATGAACCACACCCAGGAAACGAAGTTTTACAATATGTTGTCGATGAGGCAATTGTATTGATCAAGGAACAATATAATGAAAAATAAACTACTTGAATACAAAGGTTACTATGTTTCTATAAATGTATCAGTAGAAGATGAATGCGTGTTTGGCAAAGTAGAATTTATAAATGACAGTATCGTCTTTGGTGCTGATACAGTTACAGAATTAAAAGCAACGTTCAAAGCAGAGATAGATGATTATTTAGCATTTTGCGCTGAGGTTGGTAAACAGCCTGATAAAACAATAACAGGGTCGTTTAACGTTCGTATAGGCGCTGAATTACACAAAAAATCTTTAATAAAAGCTAAGCAAGAAAACATTGCCTTAAATGATGTGATCAAAAAATCGGTAGAGCATTATGTTAACGCACTCAACGACGTTCACTACAAACCAGCTTAATCGCTGGTTTTTTATTACCAAAAACAAATCACCCTAAAAACACAACTCACTCTTTATATTAATAAATTACCTCACTTGCGTGATTTACTAACTATGTTTCAATAAATACTCACAAACAAGGAGTATTTATTAAATGTACCAAGTTGTTATCAAAGTTAACCGCCCTAACCTACCGCCACGTTACCAAGCAGTGAGCTCACAACTCACACTAAACCAAGCGAACCGACTCGTAGCAAAAATAAGTAAGCGAAATTTCATTGTTTTAATTATTAAAAACACTATCAAAGATAAATAAAACAAATCAATTTAAACTTTTACTTGATTTTAATAAACCTATGGTTTATTGTTTAAACCATGAGTTTATAGCACCTCGGTAGTAACCAATAAATTACTATCGAGATCAGGGATAAAGACATGAAACAATTCAAAGTGTTTTTTTTAGCAACAAACAATAGCAGTTCAAGAACGTATACCGTTACTGGTGCCAACGAAACATCAGCTAAAGTAACTGCACGTAGCGAACTAATGGCCGACGGCTACAGCCCACTTTACTACCAAAAACCACTCGTTATTGTAACCAAACCTTTTCCACCAATGGTGGCGCTTGCTCACTCAGACAAGCGCTGCCAGCTTTAATGATTTACTAAACAAAAGGAATAAAACAATGAGCCAACGATTAACCAATGTAGATAATTTTATCAGCGAGCTTGAGGCTGGCCAATTTAAAGAAAAACTAGCGCATATGCTAAGTGACGTGGCGCTAGGTACTGCTATTCATGGCGACAAGGTACGCAAAGGCAAGGTCGCTATTGAATTGAGCTTTCAGCAAGTTGGCGAAAATAGTCAAGTGATTATTTCAAGCAAACTTAGCCATGTAACATTGACCAAACGCGGTAAAAAATCAGAAGAAACCGTCACGCAAACCCCCATGTTTGTTGGTAAAGGTGGCGTGTTAACTGTTGATCAACCCAAAGAAGAATTCACCGGCCAATTTGGCCTAGTTCACAGTAAATAAGGCAACTATAAAATGCAAAAAGATGCAATACAACAAATTCAAAAATCAGCGCATATCGTTGAAATTTTAAGCGTAGTAGAAAATGCGACAAGCTATGATCCAATCGTAGTTTTACCCAATGATTTTCATGTTGAGAATTTAGAAGGCTTTCAAAAAAATCGCATGAATTATCGGTTTAATTTAAAAACCGATAATTTAACTGATTTTATTGATTATGCGCAAGAGTACGACCAAATTGGTGCTAAATGCTTTATTAATGCTTCTCGTATGCAAGCAACTATTATTTTTGATTTGGGTACCGAAACTAACCCCTTACATCAAGCACATAAAGCACTGCTTGTGTTAGAAAAAACGGCGGCTTATGCCAAGTTACTCGATATTAACGGCTGTGGCTTGTCACAAAAAGAAGCATCTGAATTTATTGAAGACTGGACAGATAGCTTATTTATTACTGACCAAAGCGGCGCAAGTATTTCAAATGCGTTAGCGGCAAAACGATTGCGTGATTTAACTATTGAAGCTGCACGAGAAGTTAATTCTAAAGTGCATGACTTTGGTGAAAGCATGAGCGCTATGGAGCGCATAGAAGCCAAAAACCAAGACACACTACCGTCTGATATAACCTTTACTTGTACGCCACACGCGGGGTTAAGTGAATACGAATTTACTCTTCGCGTTGGCATATTAACAGGCAGTGAAAAACCCAAAATTGTATTGCGTATTACTCAACTTGAAGCAAAACAAGAAGTGATCACAAACGAATTTAAAGAATTGTTGGTTGCTGGTTTTAAAGACAATGAATTAAAAACATTTATTGGCTCAATTGGCTAGCTAAACGTTTTACTTTTTTAATGCGCTTTTTTACCAAAAGCGCATTTGAAAACATAAACAAAACAAGGAACAATAACATGAGCAACAAACCATTAGAAAAAGGCCGCATTTGCGTATCAGTAGAGCGTTTTCCTAAAAAAGAAAACGGCCAAAACGTGCTTGATCAAGCAGGTAACCAAGTGTTTGGCAATAAATATATGCAAATTGGTGAAGCCACAAAATGGCAGCGTGATAATGGCAGTGTGCAAGTAAGTGAAAAAATTTACTTGCGCACATTAACCGATGGCCCTTACGAGCAAGTTACCTTTTGGGATAGCGAAAAAACACAAAATCAGCAACAAGGCTTTAGCCAGGGCGCAGCACCACAGCAGCAACAACAACAAAATTATCAACAAGCACAGCAAGGCTACGCCCAAGCAAAACAAGGTTATCAGCGCTAATGAATGCTGAAATGCTAATGGCATGGCAACAATGGCATAACGATGTATCGCTTGAAGTTATGCCAACGCCCAATCTTAGCTTTGAGCGCGCGTGGCAAATTCAACAAGCCAAAATCAACGAGCTTGAAGCTAAAATAAAAAAGCTTGAACAGCCTGATATTTTTTGGTTAACCGACGATCCAGAAAACGGTTGTGACAGTGCAGAAGAATTAGTTGGTCAGTTTATTGATGAAGACTCGATTGGGCAAATAGTAGAGCTTGAAGTTGCCAGCAGATTACCGAATATCAACGTGAAAATATTACCTGACGATGCTAACGGGAGAACTGAACTTGAATATATTAAAAACAATAGCGAGCAATAACATGAGCGTAAACACTAATACAAGCCTGAACACTCAGCCAATGCAGCACATAATGCTTGATATAGAAACCCTAGGTAATGGCAATAACGCCGCCATTATTGCCATTGGCGCGGTTTTTTTTGAACCCTATCACAACGCCTTAGGTGCCGAGTTTTACGTTAGCATAAAACCCGCTAGCGCCGCGTATTATGGCAGCATAGACGCGGCAACCATGCAATGGTGGATGAAGCAAAGCAGTGAAGCACGCGCCCTTTTTAACGATCCAAACGCCGTTGGCCTAAAAGACGCCCTGTTAGCGTTTAGCCAATGGTTAAGCGACACCACCGAGTACAAACAGCGGCAAGTGTGGGGTAATGGTTGTTCGTTCGACAACGTTATTTTAGCCAACGCCTATAAAGCGGCAAAAATGCGTCAACCTTGGCCTTACAGTGGTGATCGCGACGTAAGAACACTGGTAGAGCTGGGCAAAAGCCTAGGCGGTGTTAACCCTAAAAAAAGCATGGTGTTTGACGGCATTGCCCATAACGCGCTAGACGACGCCAAGCATCAAGCAAAATACATTAGCGCTATTTATCACGCATTTAAAAAATAAAGGCATAAAACCATGGGTGACTTAATTACCAGTGATCTCGATGCAGAGCTAAAAAACAGCTGGGGAACCGACCCCGCTGTTTTTGCCGCGCTTAATAAAGAGTTTGATTTTTCGCTTGATGCGGCAGCGAGTTTTGATAATTATCTTGTACCTGAGTTTTTAAACGAAAAAGACAACGCTTTGATTGTTGACTGGAAACAACACATTTTAACGATGTGGTCCAGTATTAAATATATTGTCCCGTTAACGGTTTTTGTTAACCCCCCGTACGGCAAAGGCTACATTAAAAAATTCATGCAAAAAGCGATTATTGAAAAAGCCAAAGGTGTTACCACGGTAATGTTGGTACCCGCCACATTAGACGCGCAATGGTTGCCGCTAAATGAAATAAGTGAAATACGCATTATTACTGGTGGTCGTTTATCGTTTATGCACCCTGTAAGCGGCAAAAAAATATCAGGGAATACCAAAGGCAGTATGTTTGTGATTTTTTCGCCAAACAAATCACCTTTGGTGACTAAGTATATAGACAGAGATGAATTATTGGCTAGAGGTAAATGTATTTTAAGGAAGGAAAGAATAAAAAAATGAAAAAACCAACAGGAAAACTAAAATTTGCATACGAAACCATAGCGGATCTTGAAAGCAAAATTAACGAATTAAAAGCTAAAATAGAAATATTAGAGCACCCTGATATTTTCTGGTTAGTAGATGACAATGAAAATGGAAGTGACACCCCATACGATTTAATAAGTGAATTTATTGACGATGATTCAATTGGCTCAATTGTTGAGTTTGAAGTTGCTAGCAGATTACCAAATATCAAAGTAAGAATAATGCCTTTCAATGAAAATGGTGACATTAAACTTGAGTATTTATAAGTGTTCTGCATTACATATAGAAAGCCATGTGTAACTAAAATAACCTTAAGTTTACATATAAATAAACTAGCAACCGACTGTATTTGTAATTTTGTGACTAACTAATATAGAGAGTAAGAAATGATTGAATATAAAAACAACAGATTATCACTTAGTAGTATTTTAATTTTTTGTCATTGCGATCCGAACGCTAAGCCCGCAAAAAAATATCTTCATCTCTTGCCAAGAGAGCTAGGTAATTTATCTAAAAAACAAATTGAAGCACTATTAAGAGACGGTTATGAAATTGCTGTTGGGTTAGGACTTTTTACGAGACATATCAGAAAAGGCGTTGCTGGTGGTTATGTTTATAAAATAACTAAAAAAGGTCAGGCGAGATATGACGATTTTAATAATCCTGATTATCTTACTGACAACTTAAAGTTTGCTGAAATGCTTTAGCGACATAACCTTTA
>CAZVPC010000163.1:0-6743 GCA_964629005.1 uncultured Pseudoalteromonadaceae bacterium
CTTCGCTATCCACTGACTTGCTTGCTCAAACATTTCGTCGTTATTCATAAGTGGGTATACATTAGTCATTTGCTTACCCTCCCTCGCTGATCCGTCATTGGTGATGTTCTCATCATATCTTGGGTTTCACCTCGAGCTATTTGCATCATATAATAGGTACAACGTTTAACTCCAAGCGCAACATGTTTTTCAACCGTGCTTTCACTTAGTTCTAGTTGCTGTGCTATTTCTTTTTGCGAATAACCATAAACTTTTTTTAGTACAAATACCTTACGGCATTGAATAGGCAAATGTCTTATTGCCTCACAATATTGCGCAAACTCTTCATTGTTAGCTACTTGCTGATAAATAGCATCATCTTGAGCGGGGAAAAGCTCAAATTCATAAAAATTTTCTGCTGAATCAACTAATCTTACCTCGGCCCGTTTAATATAATCTAATGCTAAATTTCGCGCTGTCTTTAATAAAAACGATCTCGGTTGTTTAATATTTTCTTTCTGTTCAATTTGACAGATTCGTACATAAGTTTCCTGCACAATATCTTCAATTTCTCGCGGTGGCACAATACGTGAAATCACCCGAGTCATAGTTTTCCGTGCTGACATAAATATGTTATGTAGAGTATCTTCTGTTGTCATAATTTTATTACATTATAATTTTATTGATGACTTATTAAATAAGACGAATAAAATAGAATTTTCCTCCACTACAATAAAAAACAATTGAAATTTTTTTCTAAAAAGTAGCTCTTATTGTTTACATTTCTTTATATTTTTAAAAATATTCAATGTA
This sequence comes from uncultured Pseudoalteromonadaceae bacterium, assembly GCA_964629005.1. Classification (GTDB taxonomy): domain Bacteria; phylum Pseudomonadota; class Gammaproteobacteria; order Enterobacterales; family Alteromonadaceae. The sequence continues at coordinate 793 of CAZVPC010000163.1, forward strand.
ATCAACTTACCCATAGTAGTGTTTTCTATGCGCATTTTATATACATTATGATATTGTTATTAGTTGAATGTTTATTATTATCAATTAAACTAACTTTATATACTCTTAAATCCGAATAATAAGTGCAAAAAACATAATTATAAAGGCATCAATGAAGTTTCATAATTCTAACCAACAACATAAATTATTAATATCAATTATTAAATTGATATGGAGGAAATTTTTAGACCAATCGTCTTTGTTTTCAGTATGGGTAAATTCTGTACTAGGGGGGTATCAAAAATTACCTAAAGATTTCATTTACTTATTAATTGCTTACAGCCTAAGTGCTAATGCTTTTGCAGTAGAGAAATCCGCAACAGTAATTTTTAACATACCAAAACAAAGGGCCGACTTTTCACTAATTAGTTTTGCAGAACAGGCTGATATAACCTTGTTATTTCCTATAGAAAAAATTCAAGGGAAAATAACAAATTCAGTAATGGGTGAGTATTCAATTATGAATGCATTACTAAAATTACTCGAAAATACCGGTCTTAAAACTGTGATGAGTGAAGATGGTCAACTATCAATCTTGATAGATCCAAGTTTTGAGAGAGACAACGATATGGTTAATTATAAAAAAAATACAATCGTAACAGCATTACTTGCCGCATTTGGCACCGCTGCCATAATACCGCAAGCAATAGCTGAAACTAAAGAAGTAAAAAAAGAAGATGTTGAAAAAATTTCGATTATTGGTTCACGAAGTTTTAAACAACGCAGCATTGCCGACTCACCGGTACCGGTTGATCTAATTTCATCAAAAGACCTTAATACTGTTGGGGGTGCTGCTGATTTAACCGATAATTTAAAAGCATTAATTCCAAGCTATACCGCAACACCGGCAACGGGTGATGGTAGTGCCTTTGTACGTCCAACATCGTTACGAGGAACATCATCTGATCAAACCTTGGTTTTAGTCGATGGTAAAAGACGCCATCGTTCTGCTTTAGTGCAATTTTTTGCTCCGGCAGCAGGTAATGGCGCTCAATCAGCTGATATTAGTATGATCCCAGCTATCGCATTAAAACGTGTTGAAGTACTTCGAGATGGGGCAGCTTCGCAATACGGCTCAGATGCTATTGCTGGCGTTATTAATTTTGTCACCAAAGATGAATCAGATGGGGGTTCAGTTGAACTTCAATATGGTCAGTTTTATCAAGGAGAAAGAAGTACTAAATTTGCATTAAATAAAGGATTAGCGCTTGGTGAAGATGGTTTCGCCAACTTCAGCATGGAATATATTGCCAATGATGCACTGTCAAGAGGTGTTCAACGACCTGATGCACAAGCAATAATTGATAGTGGTGTAAAAGGTGTTGGTTCGGACTCTCCTTTTGGTGATGCTCCGTTTGCTCAATCATGGGGACGTCCTGAAACCAGCGCATTACGATTTTTTCTAAATACTGGCGTACAAATTGGTGAGGATACCTTATATGCCAGATCAAATTATGCTAGCACAACAGGACGCTATCGTTTTTTCTATCGAAATCCAAACGATGATGATGATGGTAGAGCATTACAAGAGGTAGTAGCAATGGGATATAATGGCCCATTAAAAAATACTGGCTATACACCTTTTCTTGATGGTGATCAAAAAGATTTTAGCCTTGTTACTGGCTACAAAGGCGAATTTTCTGGCGGCACCTATTTTGACTTTAGTGTTAGCTATGGCAGCAATGAATTAAAATATTTTTTGAATAATGAAATAAATCCAGGTTTAGGTTTGACCGCTGATCTACAAATTCCACAGATGAATTATAACAATGGAGGCTATAAACAAGAAGAAATCAATGTTAATGCTGACTTCTCTTATCCTCTATCTGATAGTATTAACCTTGCCTACGGTGCTGAATGGCGACAAGAAAAATATACGGTAATTGCCGGTGAACGCAATTCTTGGGTAGATGCAAATGGCGATGTAAGCCAAGGTGTTGACGGCAGTATATCGCCAAACGATGCCGGTGTTTTCAGTCGTAATAACTATTCAACTTATATAGACGTTGAACAAGATGTTACTGATGACCTATTATTGCAATATGCTTTGCGTTATGAAAAATTCTCTGACTTTGGTAGCACAGCCAATTGGAAAGTAGCAAGCAACTACAGAATTACCGATGGCATTTCTTTACGTGGAGCGGTATCTACTGGTTTCCATGCACCAACCCCCGGACAAGCCAATGTTAGTGCAACTATAAGTACAGTAGATGGTGCCACTGGGAAATTAGTATTGGAAGGTTTAATTCCAGCATCAGACCCTCGAGCAGTTGCTGCCGGTGGACAAAAATTATCCGAGGAGAAATCATTTAATATCAGTGCAGGTATAACGTCTAGTTTTGGTGATAGTAGTAATCTAACCTTAGATTTTTACAAAATAGCTGTAGATAATCGTATTTATCGTACTGGTGATATTGGTACGCCAGACGGTACCACTATTTCTTTTTACACTAACGCTATTGATGTTGAGCATACCGGATTCGACTTAGTTGTAAGCACTGAACTTGATTGGAGTAGAACACTTTCAACCGATGTATCATTTGCTTATAGTTATAATAAAATCAATGTAGTCAAACAACGTTCTGTTAGTGGGGTGAAACCAGTTTCAGATGCAACCGTTGAAGACATTGAAAATAACTTCCCTAATTCACGTTTTGTTTTAACAACAAATACACAATTAAGTAACGATTTAAGCCTGATGATCCGCGCTAATTATTATGGAACATACTACGATGAACGCGGTACTATTGGTGGTTGGGATGGTAAACCACCAACAGCTAAAATAGATCAGTTAGTTTATATTGATACTGAATTAAATTACCAAGTTAATGATGACCTAAGATTAAAATTAGGCTTTTCAAACTTACTTAATTCATTCCCAAGTACTATTAGCTCGCCATTTGCGAATCGCCAAAGTGTCGGCCTACAATACCCTCGTAGAGCAGCAGCAAACTATGAAGGTGGTAGTTGGTATTTAGGGCTTTCTTATAGTCTTTAAATATTAACAACTCAGTTTCAGAGTTCAAATTGACTAGATTTTAGGCTGTTCCTTCATCAGGAACAGCCTCTAGCTACAAGGTAAATTTGTCCAGTTGAACAGCTTGTTGGCTGATATTACGTCCTCTATAGTCCGCAATCGAGACACGGATAATAGCGCAGCTCCTTGATTCACCTCACTGTATGAGAAAATTACTCATCACCAATAAGGTGATACCGTAATTTTTTATTACGCTATCAAATCAGATAGCCACACTTTACTTATTTTTCACTAGCTTGCCATACATATTTTCACCTATAATATCATTCTAATTCACTAGTTTTTTCAACCATGACATCAATTTTAACAATTTCTGCTTTAATGCAACAATCCGGCTCTCATTTTCGAATTTATGATCTTGGTAGAAAAATAACAAAAATATCAAAAAAATCATTTTTACAAATAGAATTAAATCAACTTCCCTACCCTTTTCCTGCACAAGGTCATGCTGCCATTGCCGTTATTTTTTGGCAACAAAAAGCTACTGAGCCTTATTTATGGTTTATTAAATTACCTCTTGATGAACGCGGTTTATTAAATCAAGGCGCACGAAACCATTTCATTGCCATTATTATCGAAGCATTAGGGCTTGAAAACGCAAAGAATAATTTGTCGATGCTGCCAAACAAGAAACAAGCCGAAATATTAAAAAACAATCCTTACCATTTTAGCCCAGCACAATACAAACTAGCAGCACTCAATGGCATCATTAAAACCGAGTTAAAACAAGTGGCTAGCCAGTATTATCAACATTGCCAGCACTATCTAGCAGGCAAATCAAGCTGGCATGATTGGCAAAATATAGCAGTACAAGGTTTAAGTGATTTTGCTGCCCGTTTGAATCAACATAAAAATGAACAGTGTTTTGTCCGTAATATAAATCAGCTCCCTGAGCAGGTATTGATCCCTTTATGTGGGGCATTAGAAAACCAAACATTACCCTTGTCGATTATTGACGCCATTATCGAAAAATTTCACGATTCAACTAACAACAGCTTATTACAACAACATTTATTACGTGCTTTAGCTTCTTCTTGTGAGCATCCACATGTAACTAATATGATTTACAATTTACTAACAGATAACCAACCCAATGACGACTTACTCATTGTTATTTCAAGTCGATGCTGGTTAGCATTGCCAGCAAACAATTTATTAATGATGTTTTTAGAAAAGTTAGTTACAGCCAAAGAAATCACCTTATTTAGTGCTATTTTTAAAGATTTGATTGCAATCCCAGCCATAAGACCCATCTTATTTAAATGTATGCGAGAACCTAATAGAAGCCAAGCATTAGCTCGTGCTATTGGACAGTTATTTAATCAACTAGGAGCGTAATTTTGGCAGATATTTATTTACTACTGTTTATTTTTATGCTGCTTTGGTATTTTATTTATTTACGTAAAATTGCCGAAGCAGCCAGAAAACATGCCTTGAATTATTGCGAAAAAGAAGATTTACAGTATATAGCCATCGCAAGGCGTTCAAGTCGCTTGACTTTCAATAAACAACTAGGGTTGTTCTGGCGCAGTATTTTTGATATTGAATTTAGCGGTGATGGCGAATCGAGCTACCAAGGAGCAATAATTTTACATGGCTTAAAATTAGTAGATATCGAGCTACCTGCTTACCGAATTAACACCACTTTACACTAACATTAGTTATTATTTTCAGGATTTAATGTGCCTTTTTTAAAATCTTTATTTTGTTTGCAAGGTTTTGATAACCGTAGTCGTTTCTATGTTATTAACCTAAGTTGTTATTTCAGTTTTTTACTCATTAATTTGTTGTTAAATCATATTGTTATTTTAACACTTATTTTCTTAATCTTGTCTATTACCCTATCAGCATTAACCACGTTAAGACGACTAAAAGATGCTGAACTTCATCAAAATTGGCTATTGGCGCCAACGCTTGCCTACGCTATAACAGGCATTGTTATTATACTCATTGCTAGTCCCTATGCTAATTGGCTAATTTTATTACCGATAATTGTTTCAGCATTGCTATTAACTTACCCAAGCAAGCATCAAAACAACTATATTTTAGGTTATTTTGGCCCTGTTGATTTAAGCGAGTATGTTCAAGAAAACACCAAGAACCCACAAAGAAATACTAGAATTGAACCAACTTTCAACCAAATTATCCATGATCATATTGAACAAGAAAGCGCTGCACATCATAACCAAAACTTTAACTCTTCAAGCAAACAAAAATCAAATAACGACATTCAAAGCAATGATATTGGCGAAATAATTAGGGTTAAATTACTTAAAAATAAAAATTTCGTACTCTTAGCTGTTGCTATTCTCACTATTGTTATATTTAGTATTTTGCTTAATGCGACCATTTTTAATTTATCTACTCAGCAACGATCAACCGATAAAACATCAATAAATAAAAATAATATCAATCAAGACAAATCACAGAACCGTCAATTTCCTGTAACCATGCCAGATAATTTTACTTTGCTGCTTAGTCCATACAATGGCATATTTATTCATTGGCAGGCAAATGAGCCTGAAGAAACCCTGTTGTGGTCGATCAACACAGCTCAAGGCAATGAAAGTTGTCAAAACATCCGTTTTAATAACGGCGATACTTTCAGAATTTTAGCCGTGCAAGTAGAAAACAATCAAGACCATTACGCAAGCTTTTCACCGTTAGATACACAAGCATTACTTCAAGATTTGGCTTTTCGTAACAAGTTTACTTTATGTGATTTTGAGTTTTCTTTAAAAGGTAGTCAAGCTGCATTAGGGAAAAACAGTCATTATTCAGATCTCATTGAATATTAATACCAATTTCATTAAGTTCCTGATATAAAAAAACGCGACTCACTGAGCCGCGTTTTTCATATCTAGCTTAATGCATC
>CAZVPC010000164.1:0-6723 GCA_964629005.1 uncultured Pseudoalteromonadaceae bacterium
ATGTTAATGTTGCTAGTGGCTTTGATGCGGAGAAATTATGCTAAAAATATTATTATCGCTGGTTTTATTTGTTGTTCTAGTCATCTTTACTCCGCAAACGATGGCGCAAAGCCGTAATGTTTTTCCTGCTTTTAATTGGTTGGCAACGCCATTAAAAAACAACCAAGCAACGTTAAAGTTAACCAGCAAAGCCAGCCTCGACAGCATCTTTAATATCAATATCAACATGCTTGAACAAGCGTTAAAAGGTAAAAAAGCGATAGTTATTAGTGTGCCTTTGCCTGACGGTCGTTTAGTTGATTTTAACTTAACCTCATCACCGGTGATGGCTAAAGTGTTAGCAGAAAAATACCCAAGTATTCGTACCTTTAGTGGTTACCAAGTTGATAAACCGCAGCATCGAGGTCGTTTCGATATTACTCCGCATGGTTTTCATGGCATATTTACTTACCATGGCGATAAGGTTTTTGTTGATCCTGTTTTTCGCGGTGACAATCATTACTATCATAGTTATTTTCGACGTAACGCGTTGCCTTTGAATGCGTCTGCTTTCGTTCGAAAACTCCCGCCAAGACGACATCTTTTCAAAACTCCTTGGCAGCCACAGCAACCGGTAGAAAAGGCGCGATTGTCAACCCATAATAATGTAGCCAATGAGTTACTCACCTATCGTATCGCGATTGCAACAACTGGCGAATATAGTACTTTTCATGGGGGTACAAAAGAAAAAGCACTTGCTGCTGTCGTCACCATGTTAAATAGAATTAATGATGTGTATCAGCAAGACTTAGCCATTAAGTTAAAATTAGTGGCACAAAATGATGCCATTATCTTTACCGATCCAAGCAGCGATCCTTTTGACAATACCGACAATGATATAGATGTTATTACCGATGTTATAAATAACGCCATTGGTGTTGATAATTATGATATTGGTCATCTGGTTAGTACCGGAGGAGGAGGTGTCGCTGGTTTAGGTGTGGTTTGTACTGCGTATAAAGCGGAAGGCGAAACAGGTTCTAATGTACCCACTAACGACGCCTTTTATATCGATTTTGTTGCCCATGAACTAGGTCATCAATTTAGTGCCGAACATACCTTCAACGGTATTTCAGGAGCATGTGACGGAAATCGTTCATCATTAAGTGCGTATGAAGTTGGCAGTGGCTCAACTATTATGGGCTATGCAGGCCTATGCGAGCAGCAAAATTTACAAAATAACTCTGATCCATACTTTCATATCTATTCTATCGATCAAATTAATACTTATACTCGAGTTAATCAAGGCAGCAGTTGCGGTACTAAAACGAGTAAAGCCAATCAAGCGCCCACGGTTGATGCGGGCAATGACTACTTTATACCTGCGCGCACCCCCTTTATTTTAACTGGGCAGGCAAGTGACAACGAAAATGATAACTTAACGTATAGCTGGGAACAGTTTGACTTAGGAACTGAATCAGCAAATAAAGTTGAAGCGCAAACGGATGATGGCAGTCGACCACTGTTTAGAGTATTCCAACCGCAAACAACCGCAACGCGTACTTTTCCAATTTTAACGGATGTCATCAATAATCAAGTAAGTTTTGGTGAAAGTTTACCGACTACATCGCGTGAACTCAATTTTCGTCTGGTGGTTAGAGATGATCAAGGCAACCTTGCTGACGATGCCACTAAAATTACTGTGGTAGGCAATGATGATGGTTTTGCTGTTATTGAACCCAGTGCAAGCGCGGTGTTCAATGGCGGTCAACAAACGGTTACTTGGAATACTGCCGCAACCGAGTTAAGCCCTATTTTGTGTACCAAAGTTGACATCTCGCTGTCGGTTGACTCCGGCAATAATTTTGCTGTAACTTTGCTTAGTGCAACAGATAATGATGGTAGCCAATTAATTAATCTACCTAATTTAACGACCAGTTTAGGGCGAATTAAAATAGCGTGTAGCGATAATATATTTTTTGCGATGAGTACAACGGATATCAGCATAACCTCTGATGGTAGTACTTGGGATAGTAAACCTGAATTTATTGCTCAGCAGGCGTTGTTGGTTGATGAAGATCAAAGTATCACGCTTTCAGCCAGTGATTTCACTTTTGTTAATAATTTGCAAATTGATCGTTTGAATATTACAGCCGCTGATAATTATCAAATCAATGGCTTAACTGTGATCCCTAACAATAATTTTAACGGTCAATTAAGGGTCGATGTAACGGCAAGCAAAGGAGAATTTACGAGTGATGTTTTTTCGACGTTGATCACGGTTAAACCAATAAATGATGCACCTGTCGCGGTTAATGATAGTGCTACCGTGGCTCAAGACACGGGTAGTAATATCATTGATGTGCTTAATAATGATAGCGATATTGATGGTGATCAACTGAGCATAGCTGCGATTGATTACACGGGTGCAGGCAGTGTAACGATTAGTAATGATCAGCTGATTTATAGCCCAGCGACGGGATTTAATGGGTCAGATTCTTTAACTTATACCATTGATGATAATAACCAAGGGGTTGCTAGCGCCACCTTGATCATCACAGTGACCGCCAGCCCTATCGTCGACAAAGGCACTAGTAGTAAATCATCGGGTGGCACAGTTTGGTTTTTATTAGTGTTTTGGCCAATGTTGTTAGTGAGAAACAAGAGCAAGGAGGCATAAGATGAAAGCTGCGATCACACTTGGTTTATTGTTAACTTTAACTGTTTTTTCTTGTCGCGATAAACGCGCGCATACCGATCTAAAGTTATCATCCACAACGGGTGTTTCAGCTCAACAGCGCTTAGATGAGGCAATAGCATTGGCAAAATCAACGCATGATTTTCGCTTGTTTGCCACTAAAGGTCGACGTTTTACTATTCCCGGCATTGAAATTAAGCAAATTTTAATAGTAAAAAAACTGTGTGGGGTCAAATTTCTTGCCGACAGCGGAGATGTTTTGAAAAATGAGCAAGATCGAGCAGATAGACGTGTAAATTATCAATTTGCGCTAAAATTTAACCAAGTGGTTTACACTTATTGTTTGAAAAATAGTCGTTAAATTTGTAGATCAAGCTGATGAACGCCAAGCGCTTGTTTATTCTCTTTTATGGCAAAACTAGATTGGCGCAATTGCGCACTAACTTCGCCATTGTTATCGCGAAAATTAAAAGGTGTATTTATCGGCGTCAGATAAATTGCCGTGATCCCAGCTTGAGATAAAGAAATCAAGTTGTTATCTTCGCGAGATTTAGTGCTAGGTTGCCAAATAAAAACTTGTTGAAAATTTTGATCTTGTGGATCAAAAAAACCGTTGTTGTTGCTATCTAACGTGGCTAATTCAGCAAAACCATTACCCGTATTCGGTCCGAATAATTCACTGCCATTGTCGACTTTTTGGTTGTTGTTTTTATCAAAAACGAGATAACCTACATCTCCAGAAAAAACAGGCAAGCTATTCATTTGACTATCGTTATTAACGTCAAATTGAACTTTCTCTTTAATATTGCCAAGACTTTGATTACCAAATTGAATGATCAGTGGATCTTTTAAGGCGGCCGCTGAGCTTTTAAATGAGTTGATGCGAGTATAATTACTGCTTAAATCAAGTTGATATTCAATAGAAATTTCCTGCTTATCTATACTTAGCTGCGCTTGCATTTGATAACTTAAAGATTGTTGTTCAACAACTCGCTCGGTGACTAACACCGGCTGTTCGTTAGTCATCGATTGAACGTTGAGATCGGCTTGTGTATTCATTTGAATTGCTTGATAAAAGGATGAATTGCTCGACTGAATCTCAGCACTTATTTTATCATAATTAAATTGACTGTTATCCAACGCAAAGTCTTGACCAAATAATCTATCAAGGATCATCTTCATTAATGAAACATTAGCGGCTAATGGTCGCTGATAAACGTCCTCGGATGACGATTTTTTTTTATTCTTTGAATTAAGGCTATTTAGTTGTGCCAAATCGGGACTGAGAACTTGACGCCGCGCAGGGGAGTTATTAACAGGAGATGAGCTGATTTTACGCGTAGTGGATTGATTTAATTGATACTGCTGTTGTTGATTTAGTGAAATTACTTGTAGTGACATGAGCAGGCTCTATCAAGATCAGCTTGGTGTTAACACTGTATCGGCCAATTGAAAAAATAATTGATTGTTTTTTGCACAAACAATTACAACAATACATTTATTATTAGCCATTAATTTTGGTGTGCGATATAACTTTTAGCTTCCGTGGGGTAATTTGAAAAGATACCATCTACCCCTAATGCTTTCATGGCATCAATATCTTCTACTTCATCAACAGTATAAACGAAGACTTTTAAACCACGATCATGGGCATCTTTAACAAAGTGTTTGCTGATAAAGTCAACATTCAGATGAACTGAAAAAGCCTTGAGTCGTTGAGCAAATAGAGCATAATCTAAGGGATAGCAAGCGGTTAATGCGCCAATAGGATATTGCGGTTGCTGCTGTTTGATCACTTGCAAAAGCCGGTGATTATACGATGAAACTAATAATTGTTGTGGCTCAAATTGACAAATCTGCTGCGCATAAGTTAATTGTTCGAAAAACAAGGCTAAGTTTTGCACCCCTTTTAATTCTAAGTTGATAAAGCACTTTCCAGCGACTACTTCAAAAACTTCGTCAAGGGTTGGAATTATTTCACCTTTTCCTGCATCTAACTTACGTAACTGTGCAAAGTTATGGTTACTAATTTGTCCTTTGCCACTGGTAGTTCGGTGTAGCCAGCGATCATGGATCACCACTAATTTACCGTCAACCTGATGAATATCAATTTCGATACCATCAACGCCAGCATGAAGAGCAGAGCGAATAGCGCGGAGAGTATTTTCTGGCTCATGACCACTGGCACCACGATGAGCGATTATTTGCATGATTTATTGATACGTTTGCTTGGTTAATGGGTATAAATATATCGGTATTAGTAAATTTTTACTAGTCGAATACCGTTCACTTTATTTTTAAGGATTTTTTTTCGCTTTGAATCGACAAAACCTTACGAATTCATCAACTTCTTAAAACCCTTTATTTTCTTGACTTATAAGCCGATCAAAATACTGATTCTTTGCTTGACATAAGTTTGCTTTACTCTCTAAACTGTATCAATGTGGAGAAAAGTGGGAATTAGTGGATCTTAAGTGATAACACTACTTTTAAAAGTATAAAAATGAGGGGCTATGTTTAGAGGCGCCAGTGCAATTACGCTAGACAGCAAGCATCGTATCACGATACCAACTAAGTATCGCGACGATCTGGTGGCTGATTGCGGGCGAAAAATGGTATGTACCGTTGATATACAGCATCCTTGTTTATTACTTTATCCATTACCTGAATGGGAAGAAATTGAATTAAAACTGTGTGGCTTATCGAGCATGAACAAACAAGAGCGCTTATTTCAGCAAATTATTTTGGGCAATGCCTCTGATTGTGAAATGGATAAGAATGGCCGCCTCTTAATAAGTGGCCCGTTGCGACAACATGCTAGTTTAGATAAAAACATCATGTTAGTGGGGCAATTAAATAAATTTGAGATATGGAGTGAGAGTGCTTGGCAAGCACAAATGCAGCAAGGTATTAGTAGAATACAGTCAGGCGAGATTGAACTAACTGAACGGTTACTTGATTTGTCTTTGTAACGGTAAGTCATTTTAAGTGTAAATAACATTAAAAACGATAATGATAAAATGTTAACAGAATATTCACACATTTCGGTATTACTTGAACAAGCGATAACCGGATTAGCAATTAAAGCGGATGGTTGTTATATCGACGGCACCTTTGGTCGTGGCGGACACTCGGCTTTAATTCTGTCTCAGTTAAGTGATCGAGGTCGATTGATCGCGATAGACCGTGATCCTCGGGCGATTGTTGCAGCACAAAAATTTAGTGATGATCCAAGATTTTGCATAGAACATCAAGGCTTTGCTCAGCTAAAAGACGTCGCTGATAAACATCATGTTAGCGGTAAGGTCGATGGTATTTTATTAGATCTTGGTGTTTCCTCTCCGCAATTAGATGAAGCGGAGCGTGGCTTTAGCTTTATGAACGATGGTCCACTAGATATGCGTATGGATACTAGCAAAGGGCAAACTGCAGCACAGTGGTTGGCAATGGCAGATGTTGAAGATATTACTTGGGTATTACGTATCTTTGGTGAAGAAAAACATGCTTGGAAAATCGCTAATGCCATTGTTGATCATCGTGTACAGCAGCCTTTAACGCGCACTGCTCAGTTGGCAAAATTAATTAAAATGACGGCACCGCAGCGTGAAATTAAAAAACATCCAGCTACCCGCAGTTTTCAAGCTATCCGTATTTATATCAATAGCGAACTAGAACAAATTGAACAAGTTTTGTCTGCATCGTTAGATGTTTTGGCCGAGGGTGGTCGCTTAGTGGTGATCAGTTTCCATTCGTTGGAAGACCGATTAGTGAAACAGTTTATGAGAAAACACTCACAAGGCAAACAAGTGCCACGGGGATTGCCCATTACCGAGCAAGAGCTACAAAAAGGTAAAATGCTCGCTTTAATCGGTCGAAAATTAAAGCCGAGTAAAAATGAAGTGAGTGAGAATGTGCGTTCTCGTAGCTCAGTGATGCGTGTCGCAGCACGATTACCAAGAAATGACTAAGCAAAAAATCACTTTGCCTTTTGAGGTTTGGTATGACATACAGCGTTATTTTTTAACTTATTTAGTGTTGATTTTAGT
>CAZVPC010000165.1:0-6645 GCA_964629005.1 uncultured Pseudoalteromonadaceae bacterium
CTTTCCCCAAACACACCTCCACGCACTAAAACAGCCATCACAAAATGCTCATCTTCTTTATTATCTAAGGGTTCGTTACGCGCAAACTTATCAAATAAAGTATAAAAGTGAGTTTTCTTATCTTTGCGATAAGCAACACCTAAATTGGTGACCGACCCATACGTTTCAATGGCAATGGCTTTACTGTTGTTTTCTATATACGCTGGATACCAAGTGTCAATAGTTCGTAGCGCATTACCAATTTTTTGTGAGTGCATCGCAGCTTGATGATTAACGTGGTAAAGGATTTTGCTTTTTTTCTCTTTACTATTGCCTTTATCTAAAACCATTTCTTCACTGGGATAAACGTCTTGCGCTTTACCTAATTTGGCAAAAGCGGTTATTTCTAAGAGTAAATACTCTTTTTCACCTGATAATGTTTGAGCAATGAGTGTTGCTAACTCATTAATTTTTTTATTTTCAATATTAAAATTATTTAATTCAATGTGGTCATTCGCATCAAAGATCCATTCGGTTGACTCTTCCGCGCCCGTTACTTTGACTTGAACTTCTAGTTTTTCTACGCCCACACGATTACGCCATAAAAAACGGGCATTAGCTATATTGATGGCATACCGCCTAGCTAGTTCAGTAAATTTATCTTCTTTTATATAGTTTTTAACTACCTCTACATAACTGTCATTAAATAACTTGTTATCACAAGCAGAAGGCGTTTCTACCCCACTAAGCACTTTAAGTGTGAAGTTTAGTTTCAGGGTATCTTGATCTGGTTCAAGCGCGCAATTATCTACTTTCTGTAAATTCGCTTTCTTAGTTTCTTCATCGGCATCTTGGGCTGGTTTTAATCTATTTGAAATAACACCTCGTACTGATTTTTCTATTAATTTTAACGGTTTGGCATTCTCATTGCGTTTATCCCATGTTGTGCCATACATAAAGCCATCAGACGGCACTAATTTTTTTTCAAACGCTAAAACGGATGGGGTATTTTCTTTTGTCTTTTTCATATTACTGCTCCAATGAGTTAATGATAGGTTGGTTTTGTTGACAACAATAAAGGTCGTTTTTTAGTTCTGCATAATGCCATAACATATTGTCAAGCTGCTCAATACGCGATGGCATGATAAATTCACCTAAAGTCACGACACTTTCGGCAAATCGATGAGGTGTTTCAGTGTCTCGTTGGTGTTGGGCAATGGCTAAATCCGTTACTCCCTGAAAACCGACGGCAATAGGCACTATCCAGCCTGCTTGTTGTCGAGATTGCTTCCATTCTATTGTGTCCTTTTGGCCATCTTTCCCCTGAGTGACTTCACAATGTGAATTTATTTTTAAAGATTCAAGTACCGCATCCATACCGTCGAGTCCTTGCTCCATAGATTGCCGCACTAAGTCTCGCCGCTCGATTAAACAAAATCCTGGCATAAGTTTAGCCATTAATTGCTTTGTTTCTTGTTCTGTTTTTACCTTTATTAAATCAGGATTTTTAAAGTCTAATATATCTCCAGATGCCATTTTCATACGATGTAATAATGATGGCAAAAGCTCTAACATATCTTCCGCTTCGTCTTGGTCTACACCCGAATATTCAATTAGCAAAGACACGGTTAAATGGCAGCGTGCTTCTTCAATCGTTGAGGGTCGCTTACCATCTTTTTTGAGGGGGTTGCTGGTTGAGATAATGGAGTGATTAAAGTCGCCGTGACCTTTATAGGTATGTAGGTTAAATTCATGGTTGATGACAGCGGTGCTTATAAATTTTAAGTCTGTAAAATCCTCGCTGCTAACATTCAGTTTACGTTGCAAAGCATGTACCGCACCTAGCCAAGCGGTCATTGCTGGAAAGCCAATGGTATAGGGGCTAGATAAAGCATTCGCATTTTGGATTTCAATACGGGGAATAAGGAGTAATTTTTTCATTGTAATGCCTCCTGCATTTCATCAATGATGCTTTCAATATACGGTTTATGGTCTTCGCCAAGTAGCGTGGTCTCTTTATCACGTTTATCGTTGTAAGAGTTTACTAGCCATTTGGATAAATCTACCTTAATCAAATCAAAGTCTAGCTCTGCTCGTTTATCTTTTTGTGCGTGATCTAGCCATATTTTTTGATACGGTTTTAATTTGTTATATGTGTCAGATTCAGACCAACCAGCCTCAATATGGCGAACTTGCCACATTTTTTCAATCACTTGATAAATAATATGTTTAATCCAGTATCGGCGTTGCTTTTTTATTAACATGGTATCTTTATCTGTATATAACCGATGTAATTTTTTAAAATCACTTTGAAATGATTTCAGGTACAAAGTCTCGGAAAAAAAGTTACTTTTAGGCGGTTGGAGATGACGGTTTTTTAAGGTCGGTGGCATTGAGGGCAATAAATAAAAATCACCGCCATGTTTATTATTTAAAACGCTAATGTTTTGTTTGTTTGCGCCACCAAAACCAATCTTTGTTAGGTTATAAATATCTGAAATTGAGTTTTCATTGTGTTTATTGTCTTTTTTGTCTTTTCTGGCTTCTTTGGCAGTATCACTAAATTGCATTGCGGTGATGCGTGCTCTTAATTCACTCATTAAAGCAGAGGGCGATACAATGGATAGTAGGTGGTAGTTATTTGCTACAGGGAAATACACTTGTTTAATGGCTTCGCTTGTTGTATTTGCCTCTTCCTGATTAACCATTAACAACAGTTTGCTACGAATATGCTCAAAATCACTTCCTGATATGTTGAGTGAAGCAAAAACTTGTTTAGCCTCTTCTCTTGCCTGCTCATCTTGTCTTTGTAAATGCTCAATTAGCATTTGTCCATCTGGCATATAAGTTACTAAAAATTCATACACATAGATCAGTTCTTTTGTGTGATCAATCGCACCAGAGTTGCTGTATATATCCAACCCTGCTTTAAGCACGTTTCCTGACCTTAATAAGCCATCAGTTTTATATTCTGGCTTGGCAATCAATCCATTTAATTTAATCGTTGGGTTACTAAATTTGGGAATATGACTGGTGAAATTTAAATTAGCAATTTTTTTATTTTCTGCATGATTTTGTATGGCATGACTTAGAGTTATGGTAGAAAATAGTGCTCCAGCTTCTCGCTGTTTATTTTCTTTTTTCGTCTCTGACATACCTGCCTTAATTTCTTTTTTTAACCACTCTTGTTTTTGGGAGGTTAAAAAATCCTGTACGATTGGATTTACCATTAATTGAATACTCCTAAATAATCAGCTTTTCGAACATAGTACATTAAAAATTTATCCTATGTAATATTTTTTTAGACAAAAAAATAGTAACGCTGCATGTTAAACTACCTTCCTACTGAAAAAGTAGCTTAGAAATATGTCATATTTTTTTATTTGTTCACTGCCGCACAGGCAGCCTATTTCCTACTCAAGCCCAGCTGGTTTGAGTAGGTAAACTCTAAATCGTTACTATTCTTTCCATAGGTTGGTAAACTTATTTCCCCATAAGTTAATGCCAGCTTTTCTAAGTTATCACCTTGCTCTAAGTCTAATAATAATTGCTTATACTCACGATAAAGCCATAATCTTGTTTTTTCTTTTTCTGATAATTCATAGTTTTCAATACCTGATTTATTGGGTACAGCCTTCCCTGCTTCGTCTTTTTCAACAAAGTGCCATTCATCATCAAAATCACGATAAGGTGTTAAGTACCTAATCGCTTGCGTGCTGCTGTTGCGAAATCTTATATACTGCTGTGGAAGTGCCGTTAACCACCAATAAGCGGATAACCAGCCTTGCATAGTTTCTGGGCCTACTGTATTTGGATTGTTTAATAACCCCTCAATACAGGCGTGTTCTAAATCAACTAATTTCGCATGAGGCTCTAATTTAGCTTTCCGACTAATGCGAGCTTGTGAATCCAGTCGTTCAGCTATTTTCTCAACATCGACTAACTGAGATAGATCATGCGTTTCTAAATAATACCCCTCACTTTCATAACCTGGATAGCAATAAGCCCGATTTTTCTTATTTAGCCCTCGTAAATTATGTTGCAGTAAGGCAATATTAGGCTGTTGAATCGTTTTTGTTCTATGCCTTAATACTCTCCCTGCTAACTGAATAAAGGAACGGTACGATGAGGGTTCAATGACTGCCCAGTCAAAATCATGATCTCTCCCAACCTCTTCTACGGGTGTTGCTACAACAATGAAAATAATATTTTCAATTTTTGATGCGGTTAAATGTTCTTTTATGATGGGATCGTTAAAAACGGCTTGCTCACCTTTATTTCGCTTTAAAACAGCATCTAAATGCTTTTCTTGCTCATTACGCATAATTAAAAGTTGCGCTGAGTGATAAGCCATCACACGAATATCTACATTTTCGGGTAACACCGCCTTCTCCGAATCTAATAAATAGCGCGTAAAATTAATGCAGGGTTTAATATTTGCTATACGCACCACCCCAAAACTGACTTTTTTACCTGTATTTTCATCAACAACGTGATGATGATTATGTTTTTCTAGCGCAGCCTTTAACATAACGGAATGAAAGTACGCTTCATTATTTTCACTTTCATTGGTATCACAGGGTTCTATATTCGCCTTGCGCTTTGGAACAATGGATTGCAAACTTTTTAAACGTTTTTCAATAAAGTTATCATGTTGTTGGCGGTATTCTTCTGTGTTTTGGCAACTCACTACTTTAGAACCAAATTCATCAACCCACGCACAGCCTGTACTGGTATTTTTACCACGCATTTTGGCAAACATAGCCCAGCCAGATTGATAGGTATTAAAATACCCTTGCGCTAAATCGGGTGGAATAGTGGCAGATGAAATCATCACTTTTCGCCCTAGCATGCCTGCCAAATGAATCAATCGACCAATCGCAATTAAATCAGTACCGTCAAAATCATCAATTTCATCAATCACTAAATCGGATGACATTAAGCGCAGTGTAGGCAGAATATACCGCCCACCTCGCTTGGTTTCTGTGGCATCCATCAAGTGATCAATCGTGCAGCTTAAAACGGGCGCATAAAGAAATTTTCTGTCTTTATCACTTTTTAATACCGTTTTTAAATCCCCTTCAGGAATTTTAGTTTCAAAATACAACTCATTATCTAGTAGCCTTTCTTCAGATTCAGAACCTGAAGAGGCCAGCTCTTTTTGTTCATCTTGCTGCTTTTGATGATGTAAATTTAATACCGCACGAGAACCAATTAGCACAGCTAACTCATCCTTTTCTAATCCAATCCGAGTGCGGTATTCATCACCTGTTTGCAAGGTTAAGGTTCTCAGCCCTAGTGCTAAAATATAACGAAGACTCTCTTTTGTAGGTGATAGCGCACGCATTATTTTTGCATTAGCAAAGGTTTTTCCTGTTCCTGTGGATGCCATATTAACTGCGAAAAAACCAAAGTTTTGAGTATCAAGCTTTGTATTATCATCTCGCCATTTATTAATCTCTCGCACGGCTTTATCTTGCCATTTAAACCCTTCGGGGCTGGGTTTCTTGAGTGCCTTAACATCAAATACACGAGGTAACTCATCTATACTTGATTCAAACATGGGTAATAACTGTGTGCTACGCACCGCTTGCTTCATAACCCCCACTAAATGTTCATCTAATGTTTGCTTTAATTTTGTTTTTTTACTTTTTGGGTCTTTGTAGGTGTTGGCATATAAGCTGAGTTCTTTGTTTTTTAAACGTCTTTTATCGTCAAAATCGAGTGAGGAATAAAAATGGTCCCCCAACATCATTGATAATCTTGCATGGCTTAGTATGGTTCTTAAAAAATCATTTGCCTCCGCTTCTAATAATGAAGGCAAGGATTCTTTTAATTTTTTAGCATATTTTGTTGCTTCTTTTTGCCATTGTTTAGATTGACTGGGTAAGCCTTTAGAATAAATAAAACAACGGGGTAAATTCTGCTCAAATTCAACTTCATCAAATTTATTTTCGTAGCCCCAGTTCTGTGTAATTCTTTGCAAAGTTTTTTGTAATGACCCAGATTCATCGCCTCGCCAGTCTCCATTATTATCATTAGGTAAGCGATGATGAGAAACAATTAACCAAGCGATTAAACGCGCGGCAAGTGGTAAACCTTTTATTGGCTTATTAATATTTTTTGCTACTATTTTCGCCAATGATTCTGTATCAAAATCCCCAGAGATTAACCGCTCAATCCACTGTTCGTCAGTTTCATTATTGACAAAGGCATTTAAAAATAGCAATGAAACCCATTCATGCCGTAACGGGTCACCTTTGGGTAGCTTTTCTTTACCAACCAGTCGTGCTTGAAAAAAATCGGATGACTTTCCCCAATCGTGAAATAAAGCGGCGATTGCTGTTAGGCTTTTTATCAAGGGTAAATAATGCCAGTCATTTTCCCATTTATTTTGCATCAGATCCTTTTGCGTCCAATTAACAGGCACATGACCTTCTGCATTAAATTTATCTCTATTTCCCACTAACCAAACCAACTCACTCCGACTACGGCTCCTAATCCAATGGCAACTCACAGCCGTATTTTTAGTAGCTGATTTTCGCAGTAGTTTTTTAACGGCTTGCAATCCATCCTCGGTAATCACGGTTTGCCATGTATTAGTCCCAATACGATTGGCAAAGGCATCGAGTACGCGCCGTGTTCGGTTTAGGGCTTTGTGTTCGC
>CAZVPC010000166.1:0-6552 GCA_964629005.1 uncultured Pseudoalteromonadaceae bacterium
CTGATGTGGTACTTGTTTTAATAACGATCTTATTGAGGGGCCTTTGCCAGTCTTTTCAAACGAAGCAGTTTGTTGAAAAGCTTGTTGTAAAAACAGTTCGACAAAGCCATTTATCGGCAAATATAGTGGAATATTATGTCCTTGAAAAAAGCAGGCCTTAGCGCTAAGCTCGCCAGCGTGTTTAAGTTTGCTCAATGCAGCTGAAGTCATTAGCGGTAAATCAACCGGCAAAATTAACATCGCATTAGGTTGATATTGTTTTATGACGCTATAAATACCGCCAACAGGCCCCGCATTTTCCACAATATCGGCTACTTGATGTTTATTACCACTGCTGATCACTTTATCAATGCCAACATCGGTAAGTAATTGTGTTGCGTAGTCGATCATTTTTATATCGTTGCGCAGTAGCTGGGCTTTGTCTTCACCCATACGGGTTGATAATCCGCCAGCTAAAACTACACCTAAGCAATGGTTTTTTGAGTGATTTTTATTTATCAGTGTCATATTGTTTAGCCACCAATCATAGCTAAATGTTTAGTGGCACCCGTGAGTTTTTCGTGGAGAAAGTGGCTGGCTTTTTTATCTCCTAGTAGAGAAACAATACGTGTTTTTAGCGGCTCAAGATCGTCACTTTGTAATTGCTCCCGTAGTGACAAACCACTTTCACCAAACAAACATAAATGTAACTTACCTTGTGAACTCACTCGTAAACGATTACAACTATCACAAAAATCTTTGCTGTAAGGCATGATCAGGCCAATTTTCCCTTGATAATCAGGGTGATAAAATTCTTGTGCAGGTCCAGATGATTTTTCTGCAATAACGGGTAGCCAACCATCTAAAATTAAATTTTGTTTAATGCGCGCACCTTGAACATGTTGAGCGTCAAAAAAGGCTTTATTATCACCTGTTTGCATCAATTCAATAAAACGTAATGTTACCGGAGTGTCTTTTAACCAAGCTAAATACGTTTGTATGTCATAAGCATTGTACTCGCGCATTAACACCGTATTTACTTTTATGTTCGGGCGACCATCAGCTAAGGCCATATCAATGCCTTTTAGTACATGGTTAAGTTTATTATGTCCGGTAATCGTGTGAAACTGGCGGGGATCTAAACTGTCAACACTGATGTTAATGGCATCAATGCCAGCATCTAACCAGCTTGGTAAATGTTCAGGAAGTTTAAAACCATTGCTGGTAAGGGCTACTTTTTTTATACCAGCGGTTTGTTTGCAGATCGCAATTATTTCTGGCAAATCTTTACGCAATGAGGGTTCGCCACCAGTAATGCGAATTTTTTCGGTGCCTAACTGTGCAAATGCCTTGGCTAATCGAGCAATTTCGGTTGGATTGATAAAATTTCGATCATGATCACACTGATACCCGTCGGGTAAACAATAGTTACAACGAAAATTGCAAACATCGGTAATAGATAGGCGCAGGTAATAAAACCGACGACCAAAATTGTCTGTTAGCATCTTGCTTCTCCGTTACTTTTTAGTGTGATACGGGTAGAAGCAACTGCTGAGCTCAAGGTATAAAACCAACGAGCAGCATGGTTGTTTAGTAACATCTCACCTTTCCAAATGTCGGGAGGCTAGCGTGTTTCCATACTAACCCTGGCGGTTTAACTGGCCGTATTGCCAATAACCACGGCTTAAATCACATAACGAATTATCTAGCAGACAAAGCGCAGTAGTGAAAGAAGCTCGGCGAATAAAATTTACATCTAAGCCACCTGAATATGCGAGATTAATCTTGCATCGTCAAGTGATGTAGACATGAGTATATCTTAAATTTTGTGGAAGTAATAATAATAGTATTGAAAAAAACAAAGCTTGATTTGTATCAACAAAGCCAGAATACTTTCAAGCCTATTTGAGTATAATAGCTATTTATAATTTACATGAGTGATAAAAATATGGTTGATTGTTGTTCCGCTCCCGGTTTATTGCCGTTTGAACAAGCAATGGAGAATATGCTTGAGTTGATTTCTGTTGTGACAGATCATGAAAAAATTGCGCTTGAAGATACACTCAATCGTGTTTTAGCCGATGATATTTTTAGTCCAGTCAATGTGCCGCCACATAACAATTCAGCAATGGATGGTTATGCCTTCGCTTTGGAAAGTTTGATTAATAATAAAACATTAACCTTGGCTGGGCGCTCAATGGCAGGATCGCCTTTTTTGGGTGAGTGTCAGCAAGGTCAATGTATTCGAATTATGACTGGTGCTAAAATGCCAGCAGGATGCGATACGGTAGAAATGCAAGAAAACTGTCAAGTAGATGGTACTAACATTAGTTTTTTACAAGAAAAAAAGCTGGCTTCGCATGTGCGTAAAATGGGTGAAGATATTGAAATTAATCAACAAGTATTCACTAAAGGGCAACGTTTAAGTGCGGTAGATTTAGGTATGCTTGCTTCGTTAGGTATTGCAAAAGTTAACGTTATACGTAAGTTGAAAGTTGCTTTGATCGCAACGGGCGATGAGTTGAAAGCGCCGGGAGAAGTACTCAGCGATGGCGATATTTTTGAAAGTAATAGTCATTTTCTGGCGGGTTTGTTAACTAAATTGAATGTTGAAATTATTAATTTGGGTATTATTATCGACGATAAAACTTCAATAGAAAATGCATTTAAACAAGCGGATAAGTTGGCTGATGCGGTTATTTCTTCCGGTGGTGTTTCGGTTGGTGATGCCGATTACACTAAAGAAGTCTTAGATGAGTTAGGTCAAATTAGTTTTTGGAAAATTGCCATGAAACCGGGTAAGCCTTTTGCTTTTGGACAATTGTCAAAAAGTTTTTTCTTTGGTTTACCGGGTAATCCTGTTTCAGCGTTAGTAACGGCACATCAGTTAGCATTACCCGCTTTATTGAAAATGCAAGGTTGTGCTCCACAGCAACGTCTTACCATTAAGGTTAAAACTGCGTCTAATTTGAAAAAATCAACAGGTAGAGTTGATTTTCAACGTGGCATCTTGTCGATTAATGCACAAGGTGAAACCGTGGTTAATAGTACGGGCAGTCAAGGTTCGGGAATATTATCAAGTTTAGCTAAAGCTAATTGTTATATTGTTTTACCCTCTTGTCAGGGTAAAGTTAGTGCGGGCGACATGGTAACGGTGGAGCTGTTTGATCAATATTTGCAGTAAATGGAGGTTAATGATCGTTGATCATTAACCTGTTTTTAGGATTATTTGTTAGTAATAAAAGTACGAATATCACTGACTAATTTATTTAATGAAGGGTGATGAATATACATCATGTGACCCGCTTGATAGTATTTTTTAGTCACACGTTTTTTATCAATACCATTGCGATTTAATGAGTATTCAGCGCCCATAAATGGCGTGGCAAAATCGTAATAACCGGCAGCATTAAATACTCGTAAATTTTTGTTTTCACGCATTGCTTTACCGATGTAAGGGGCTACGTTTAAATAAGGATTGCGAAAACCATTACTAATATCCCAATTCCACTTACCATCTAAGCCGATAATATTATATTCGCGATCGATATTTACCTTTAGATCTTTACGTAGGTAATCATTAATTGCCGCCGTATAAGCGCCGTCGATACCATAAAAGCTAGGATCATTATCAGGGTGCTCACCGGCATTATCAAAATCTTTGCCAGTAAATCGACTGTCGAGTCGACCAATACTTAACCCTTGATCGCGTAATAATTCTTTAGAAAACCGTTGATAACTGACCCGTAAATTAGCAAGATCTAAATAATGCTCAGACAAACCGGTAAAGTAGGCAAGTTTTTTGCGAATGCTATTATGCTCTTGTTCGCTTAAATCATTACCTTTAAGTAAGGCGCTAATGTAGTTACCTTGAGCAAACTCACGGGCTTGTTGAACAAAATCGGTCAGTGAAAATTTTTGTCCTGCTTTTTTATGATAATGAGCGGTCGCTGCCATTGTGGGTAAATAAGCCATATAAGCCATTTCGTTACCCGGATCATAAGCGCGCACACTAAAGTCTAAAATAGTAGAGATTAAAATAATACCGTTAATAGAAACATCACCATAACCTCCTTCAAGTTGGTTAATTAATGCGGCTGAACGTGTTGTTCCATAACTTTCGCCACCAATAAATTTTGGTGAATTCCAACGATTATGCTTGGTGAGCCATTGACGAATAAATTGCGCCAGTGATTTGGCATCTTCAGTAACGCCCCAAAAATCTTTGCCTTTACCCACTCCATCTACTTTTGAATAGCCAGTACCAACGGGGTCGATAAACACCATATCAGTGACATCCAGTAAACTTTTAGGATTGTGTTTAATAGGATAGGGCGCAGCACCATCGTCTTTAGCGTCGCTGGGAATATCAACACGCTTGGGACCTAAAACGCCCATGTGTAACCATACTGACGAAGAGCCGGGACCACCGTTGTAGAAAAATGCGATGGCGCGTTTGCTGGGATCTTTTATTTTGTCTTGAGTGTAAGTTGTGGAAAAAATTCTCGCAGTAACTTCACCTTTTTTATTTTTTAGTAAGGTTTCGCCTGCAACAGCTGTGTAGTTGATTTTTTTACCGTTGAATTTTCCTGAATGATGTGAAACAAATTCTTGTACTGCTTTGATCTTAGCGGGTGGCGTTGATTTTTCTTCGGCTAAGGTAGACCAACTTAGTATTAACGTTATGGTTAACACGATTAATTTTTTCATGCTTTATTCTCTATTATAGTGTTGAGGTTAAGCTAACTCGTTAATAATAAAGGTACAACAATAAGACGTTAAATTGTCGAGTTTTTGCGATGAAACAAAGTTGTTTTGTAACAAATTTTTAATAGAAGTGTGCAGTATAAGTACTCAATAATTCAGTTTTTGAGTACTTAGCAGGATCAAGAACACAACTTATTGCAAGGATCATCTTGGCAAAGATAACGTATGCCTGTTATGATACTGGTGTTATATACAGTTTAGCTTTGAGGAAAATATAATGGCAGTTGAAAGTCGATTTGTAGTGATTCGAAAAGATGTAGAGGTGCAAACATTTATGGATAAGAAAGCCGCAGATGAATACGATAAAATGTTAGATATGGCTGATAATTTAAGTGCGATGTTAACCGCTTCAGCGGTAGCGTTATCAGAAGATATAACCGAAGAGTTAAGTGTTTTTTTGGCTCAAAATCGCGAGGCAGTACTGATTGCGTTACAAGCTAAAAAACCTAAAGTTGAAAAAAAAGCGCCTAAAAAAATAGTAACTCAAACGGCTAGTGATGTTGAGTTGATTCAGCAAGATGAGTTGTTGAATAAAGCCAGTTAATGGTGTTTGACTATCAATTATATCGCAGTGCTCGACGTAAAACCTTAGCGTTACAAGTGAAACAAGGTAATATTATTGTACGAGCACCGGTATTTTTGTCTAAACAGCAAATCGATCATTTTATTTCTGCTAAATCTGATTGGCTTAAACAAAAGCTTGAAACGCATAGTCAAATTGCCTTGGATAAGCTCCAATTTACTCAAAACAGTAAAATTTATTACCTTGGTCAAGAAAAAGTTTTGGATATTCAATATCAAAGTAAAACCGACATTAAAATTACCGATGCGTCGATCATCGTTTTTATTAGTTTTCGCCAACAAAAAAACATCACCACAGAGCAGTGTTTGGTTAAATTAGTTAAGCAACAGTTAGCTAACTTCTTTAAATTAGCAATCGAACAATATTTAGCGGTGAAGTTACCTTTGTTAAGTGAAAAATCACAGCTTTTCCCTACAAAATATAAAGTTAGACGTTATAAATCTCGTTGGGGGAGCTGTAACTGCCGGGGAGAGTTGAGCTTTAATTATTTGCTAATAATGGCTCCCGATTGGGTGATTGACTATGTGATTGTTCATGAGTTGTGTCATTTAGAACAGTTAAACCATTCAACAAAATTTTGGCACCTAGTGGCGCAATATGATCGGCAATACCAACAAGCCATAACATGGTTAAAAGATCATCAACAAAAGTTGCACTGGCAGTAGCTATAAGCCAATAATGAGTGATCACACACGGATAATGGCTGCGCCTCACCTTGATCAGCCTAGCCAGTTGGTTTTGGCTATCAAACGTCAACAACATTTTCTTTTTACTGATTACAAAATGTTACTTGAGCGTTCAATTAGTAACAGTCTTTTCGGTTAGTTCACACTATTATGAAGTTGTAAGATGTTTTTAGTTTTAACATTTTTATGAGTAAGTGATTTTATGCAGAGCTTAATCAGGCTGTTTAAGCAATCAACGTAAACACAAATAAGGTCTTATGATGAAATCAGTAATGTACGGTACAAAAATGACATTTATCTATTTGATATCAGCTATAGTTTCAATTATTGCGTTTAAGTTAATGCTGGGTATTTAATTACTTATTTTTAATCTTATCGGGTTTAATTCCCCGCTGCTTGCGGCGTTTGGTTAGGCTTTAGCCTATCAAGCTGACAGCAGCTCTTTATAAAAAGATGCTGACCTTCTACATTTAACGTCATAATATACCCCTCTTCGCGAAGCGAATTTGAGCCAGAGCGAAAAGCCTTGGCGCGGGG
>CAZVPC010000167.1:0-6551 GCA_964629005.1 uncultured Pseudoalteromonadaceae bacterium
CCAAACAATTGCTACTTTAACAGTTATTTTGTGCCCTTAATGCGTTATTTGTTGTCTTATACTCATGTCAAAGAAGCTAGAATCAGTAAAGCAAACGATACCAATACACGTAAAATATTATTTCTATTTGAATAGCTGTCCGTTATATTTAGGCAAAAAGTACGATGGAAATTTGGACGGCTACTCTACTGAATTGATTAGCGCTTTTATTTAAGCAAATAATTTTTGGCAACGGCTGACATTATGTCGTCGCTTGATGTCTTGATGTCGACAAAAATCAGCAAGTTAAATCAGTCGTAAGCACAGAGCCACCAATATATTGGCAAGCTCGCCTGTGAGATTTGACAACTTGTACGCGTAAATATCAATGAGCCTGAGTTCGCTACTCAAATTAGAGCTGGTACATAAGCACGCATTTATTTCTTCAATTAAGTAATTTTATTGTTGACAATGGGGAGTCCATATAAGCTTACGACAGCATATAAGTGATTAACAATTAGTGAATTTCAATACACCATATTTCAGGATCTTGATCAGCTTCTTCAATATGTTTTTGATAAGCTAGAAGCTTTTCAAGGATAACTTTTTTAGCTTGGTTACCACAGCGAAGCCAGATAACTAATGGTGGCCCTCCAGCAAGTAAGGCCTGCTCATGGAAGTCAGCATCTTGTGTGACTATGGCATACCCCTCTTTTTTTGCATATTCCCAGATGGCTCGATCATCGGCTTCATTCAATTCTAAAAATGCAACTTGAGAGCTATCAGGATAAACATCTTTCAATGCGGGGATCATTCGGCGAGATAGATTCTCGTCTAACAATAACTTCATGCAGCATTTATCGTTAGCAGGTGGTGCTCTCTTTCTGCTGCATAAGCCAAGCAAGCTTGTATCTGCTCAAGCTTCAGCTCTGGATAGTCTTCAATAATATCTTGTCTGCTCATTCCGCAAGCTAACCAGCCAAGTACATCATAAACAGTAATTCTGGTGTGCTTAATACAAGGTTTACCGCTTCTTTTGCCTGGCGTAATTTCAATAAAATCTTGGTAGCTCATTAGTAACCCCATCAACTGATTATTCTAGAATAATAACAGTTTAGCTCAACTTAGTCTTATTTAACCTTAAAACAAAAAATAATCAGACGTAAGAGGAACTACACTTATCTCGCATCTAACGGCTAAATCTAGATGAAGAGCCAGTAAAGCAAACGATACAAATACACGTAAAATATTTAAGGTTATTGTGATAATTACGGGTTAAATTTAAATAACGACTATACTCAATGGTGGGCAGTTGGGCTTAAAAAACAAAAAATTATTATAAATGCGTTATGAAGTTACACCATAAAATTATATTTTTTCCTGTTATTGTGATGACCCTAATTTTTGCACTTGGCATGGTGGGTGTTGAATATCAGGTAAAAGCGACCTTACAACAAAAATTTGAAGGTGAATTAGAAGCCTTATCTTCATTTGCGCTTTCTGCGATTGAATTAGTTGATCACGATTTTGATGAACAGCTGAGTGATCCTGCTTTTGACTTATTAGCTGATCGGCTTGGTCGTGCTAGTCACGCACGGATCAGTTTTTTCAGCTTTGATGGCAACTTGCTTGGCGATTCTGAATTAACGTTTGCTGAAGTCGATCAAGCCGCAAACTACAGTGATCGAACAGAAATTATGGCGGCCATTGCGAACCAAATTGGTAGCGCCAAACGCTATAGTAACACGGTTCATAAAGCCATGGTTTATTTGGCCGAGTTTGATCGATCCACAGGTTTTATTGCCCGGGTTGCCCTACCGGCAGAAACTTATAATCAGACACTTATTAATATTCGTTGGGGTTTTACCCTTATTATTTTAGTGACCATTTTGGTTATTATTATTTCTGGGTTAGTTGCTCTACGACTAATTAAAAATGCCGTTTTGCAAGAACGAAATTTACTAGAAAAAAGAATTATCACTCGAACCAAAGAAATCACTCTGCTGCAAACGATGACAACGTTAATTAATAATGCCAATAATATGACCGAAACCGGTATTATTTTGGCCAATATATTACCGAAACTGTTACCAAAAATCAGTGGTGCATTTTACCTAGTAAAAGTGCCTGAAAAAGCATTACTTAAAATGACTCAATGGGGAAATAATTGGCCTAGCAATGTAAGCGTTTCGCATATTCAGCAACAAAACCAACAAGACTTTAAAATAATTTATTCACCAACAACAGACAACCACCAAGCTAACGTGCAGGTTAATCATAGGGAACAAATTTTCTCGGTTAAGTTAGGCGTTGCAGCTCATTATTTTGGGGTGTTGTGCTTTATCGACCCTTATCAACACATCGATACAACTACACAAAGCATTATTGAACATTTAGTTGAACCGGTTAATAGTGCTTTGGCAAATGTGCAATTGAGAAATCAATTACGCGATCAAGCAATACGAGATCCTTTGACCGGTTTATATAATCGCCGTTTTATGTTGGATGCACTTGAGCAAGCCTTACATCGAGCCGAACGACATGGCAATCATGTTGCCGTATTAATGATCGACTTAGATCACTTTAAAATGTTTAACGATAGGTTTGGTCATGATGCTGGTGATTTAGTATTATCACAAGTTGCGGAGCAATTCGTTTGCAACCTACGCTTAGAAGATATTGCTTGTCGTTATGGCGGCGAAGAGTTTTGTTTGATCTGTCCTGATACTAATTTACGTGACGCATATCAATTAGCAGAGAAATTACGCACCAAGGTCGGCCAGCTTTCATTATCTTGTCAAGAACAAAAACTCGATGCTATTACTATGTCTATTGGTATTGCTATTTACCCCAATCATGCTCTAAAAGGTGATGAGTTGATCATTCGCGCCGACAAAGCACTTTATTTGGCTAAAAAGAATGGTCGAAATTGTAGCTTTGTTTTTCAAACCGCGACTAAAAGTGGCTCATTGTCTGGTTGATATTGTTCGTTGTACTGACAATAAATTCACAATTTCAAGGGATCGAGTTGGAAAAAATACTTGTAAGTGCCTGCTTTTTAGGGGCGAAGGTGCGTTATAACGCCGAGCTCAAAACATTACAGCATTCGTTATTAACTTTGTGGCAAGCCCAAGGCAGAGTGATCACCATTTGCCCTGAAGTTGCAGGGGGGTTAACAACACCCAGAAAGCCAGCAGAAAGACAATTAACTACGGGGATCATTGTCAATTCTGTCGGTGAAGATGTTAGTGATGCCTTTCAATTAGGTGCGGATCTAGCCTTAATGCTTTGCCAAAAACATACCATCCGTTTTGCTTTATTAAAAGAGTCGAGTCCGTCTTGTGGTAGTAGCATGATTTATGATGGTAATTTTTCTAATCATAAAATAGAAGGGCAAGGTTTAACCACACAATTGTTGAGAAAACATGGCATTGAGGTGTTTTCAGAATTAACCATCACCGAGCTAGGGGCAAGGCTCGATCAATAGCTTTTGGCTAACAAGGCAGCGCTAAAGTAGCTCTGGCACGATGAATAAATTGCTCCACATTTTCTTGAATATTCATTTCACTGATACCCAGTGAAATAGAAATTTGCGGTAAACTAATGCCAGTTTTAGTGCTTCTAAAGCGTAGTTTTGCAACGCCGTGGCGAATTTTTTCTGCAATTTCACTGGCTACGGTGGTTTTAATATCAGGTAATAAAATTAAAAATTCATCACCACCAGAGCGAACAGGAAAACCACTTTTATCAACATAGCTACTCACTTTTTGTGCGACTTTTGCAAGGATCACGTTGCTGATCAAGTTACCAAAACGAAAATTAAATTGTTCAAAATCATTAACACTAATAACAATCGCCGCAATTTGTTTGTTTGGATCTTCGCTGAACCATGCTTCAACATGATTTTCCATTGCTTTGCGGTTATAGAGACCGGTGAGTGGGTCGAGAAATATTTCTTTGCGAACATCATCGAGTTCTTTACGTAAACTACTTGATTGCTTATTGCTAACACTCAGTTGTTTTATTAGTTGTAACTGTTGTTGTTTAAACGTCGTTGAGGCTTGTTGTAATTGTGTAACGGCACGTTGCACTTGTTGTTGATCGTGCGATTGGATCGCATCAACATTATGATCTAATTTTTCGATGAACTGATGAACAGAGTTAGCTGAATGTTGGCAATTATCTTGCACCGATCCTAAAATATCATCTAAATCGGTAATA
The DNA here is from genome assembly GCA_964629005.1 of uncultured Pseudoalteromonadaceae bacterium. Taxonomy (GTDB): domain Bacteria; phylum Pseudomonadota; class Gammaproteobacteria; order Enterobacterales; family Alteromonadaceae. The sequence goes on from CAZVPC010000167.1 coordinate 4,201, forward strand.
ATGCCATCACGAAAATTACTCTGTCCTAAAACATATTGACGATAGATGTTTTCTAAAAAAAATTCATCAAGGGGTTTATTGAGTTTGAGTTGTTGGTTAATCGCTTTAATTAAGGTTTTGTTAGTTTTACTTATATAAGCGTAACAAATGGCAAAATTGATGGGATCAGCAGGCAAGCGCCATTGTTGCAGTAATGCTACTGACAAAGACATTTTTCGATTTGCTTGTGTTATGGAATCGTTATACTTCATACTTCCATCCTAGCTAAGCGATCATAATTTAATTGAAACGATATTTTTTATATCCATTGTCTAGTAAAAAACTTAAAACTGCTAGTGTTTGCTGGGATTTAGTGTAAATAATTTGAGTTCGGTTTCATAAAAGTTTGGTAATTTAAGAAACTTTGCTACAGTGAGCAAAAAAAAGAGAGCGCCTATGAAACAAGTACTGTTTGTTACCATCACGATACTGATGCTATTCGCTTGTAGCAATACTACTAAGTACCCAGCTTTAACAGCAAACCAAAAACTTAGCCACGTTATTACAGCAGAGCAAAATTTTCGCCAAGCTAGCAATCCGTTTAATAAACTTGAAGTTGGCGGAAATAATGCAAAATTACCCGATTTATCGCCACAAAAATTAGCAGCAAACAATCAACAACTCTCAGTTATTTACCAAACGTTAGAAAAAATCAATGTTAATGAACTCAGTCAACGCCAGCAAATAAATTGGGCGGTGCTTTCATATAGTTTGAAAAATGAACTTGATAGCTATAAAAATAAAGAACACTACTTGCCCTTAACTGCAGAATCAGGTTTTCATGTTTGGATCGCAAATATTAGCAGCCAAGTTAAAATGACCACCACACAAGATTTTCACGATTATATTGCTCGTTTACAATCGATACCTAAATATTTTGATCAACAAATGGCATGGATGGATAAAGGAATTGCCGCTGGCATCACCCAGCCTCAAGTGGTTCTACAAGGCTTTGAGCTTTCTATTCAAGCTTACATAAAAGAAGATGTAACTAAAAGCAGTTACTATCAACCTTTTGTGAACTTACCCAAGCACTTTTCCAAGCAAGAAAAAGCGGCGCTGCGAAACCAAGCACAAGCGATCATCAAAACTAAAGTGATGCCAAGTTATCAAAAATATTATCGCTATATGGTTGAACGTTATCAACCTAACGCAAGGCAGAATATAGCGGCCAGTTCTTTGCCAAATGGCAAAGCATACTATCAAAATAGGGTTGACTATTACACAACCTTAAAACTTTCAGCAGACGAAATTCATCAAATGGGACTTGCTGAAGTGAAACGAATAAAAGCACAGATGTTGACGATTATTAAACAAGTGGGTTTCAAGGGAAATTTCGCGCAATTTATTCACTTTTTAAGAACAGATCCCCAGTTCTATGCAAAAACACCGTTAGCACTATTGAAAGAAGCCGCTTATATTGCTAAAAAAATGGATGGTAAATTACCGTCGCTTTTCAAAATATTACCCAGAACGCCTTACGGTATTGAACCTGTTCCTGCCAATATTGCCCCTAAATATACCACGGGTCGTTACGCTCCACCAACACGTGATGATCAAGCAGGTCATTACTGGGTGAACACTTATCGTTTAGATCGACGCCCTTTGTACGTACTAACTGCCTTAACGTTACATGAGGCAGTACCTGGGCATCATTTACAAGGCTCTATTGCTCGTGAAATGAAAAATGTACCGGAGTTCCGTAAAAACACCTATATTTCTGCTTTTGGCGAAGGGTGGGGACTTTATGCTGAATATTTAGGCATTGAAGCGGGGATGTATCAAGATCCCTATCGAGAATTTGGTCGCCTAACTTATGAAATGTGGCGTGCCTGTCGTTTAGTTGTTGATACGGGTATGCATGCCCAAGGCTGGAGCCGGCAGCGAGCCCTAAATTATTTAGCCGAAAACACCGCATTATCTTTACATAATGTTAAAACCGAGATTGATCGGTATATCTCTTGGCCAGGGCAAGCGTTATCATACAAAATTGGTGAGTTAACCATTAAGCGTTTGCGCAAAGAAGCAGAGCAAGCGTTAGCTGAACATTTCGATTTACGAGAGTTTCATGATCATGTATTGAAAAATGGTTCAATGCCATTGTCAATGTTAGAAAAAGTGATCCGATCATATATTAGAACGAAATTAAAAGCAGTTGCAGCAAAAACAAATAGCTAAAATTGAAAGCGCAAAGAAAAGGGAAGGCACGCAAAGTAAACCGCAGGAAAAAATAATAGCCAACTGAAAAATTTCAGATAAGCCCCCACTATATCTAAATTTGGCAGTTCCGCTATCATAGGTTTCCCCTTAGA
>CAZVPC010000168.1:0-6506 GCA_964629005.1 uncultured Pseudoalteromonadaceae bacterium
TCGCGTAGCGAATTTGAGCTAAAGCGAAAAGCCTTGGTGCGGGGTAGTTAATTAAAAATATCACACCTAATTAGCCGATTGTACGTATACTTGAGTTAATGGACATTTTTGCAGATAAAAAAAGCATGTTTAAGCCAGTAAAAATAATAGCGTTTCACTCCATCAAAACAGAGCTCATATTCTGGTTATTATTGCTCTCGCTTATACCCATCACCCTTGTCGCTTGGGTAAGTTATCAGCAAGCAAGTCAAGGGCTTACCAACGCTGCCAAAGCACAATTGACACAATCGGCAGAATCAGATGTACGGTTTATTCAAAATTGGTTCGATTACCGTTTTATGGATCTTAAAAATCACTCAAACGATAACAGTTCTATTTTGTTAACCCAATCATTGTCGCAAGCCTTTCAGTCAAGTGGTTTATCATTAGCAGATTATATTAACAGTGAGGATTGGGCTGAACGCGTTAAATTTGCTAAGAATGAATTGGCTGATCTTAAAGCACATTATGATTATATTTATGATCTGTTTTTGATCGACAAAAAAGGCAATATTCTTTATACCGTTGCCGGTGAAGCTGATTTGGGTACTAATCTGCTTCAAGGCACTTTTGCGGATACTCGTTTGGCGATTAGCGTGCGCCATTCTCTTAAAACAGGGCAAGCTTATTTTTCTGATCTAGAACGATATACGCCTTCAAACAATGCAATAGCTGGCTTTTTGACCGCTCCCATGCGAGATGAAAATGATCAAGTTATTGGCGTGTTTGCTATACAGCTTCGTTTTGAACGAATATTTTCTTTGATGAAGAGTTCAGGTAATAATGCGGTTAAAAATTTTTTAATTGCCGAAGATGGTGGTTTGCGTACACCGTTGCAAAACGATTTGAGTGAAGTTTTAACCAAAAAATTATCGACGCAACAAATAAAGTTATTTCAACGGGAGCATAGCAAACAAGGGTATAAAACTAATAATGCTAATGAAGAAGCGCTTATCTATACCAATTATCAGGGAGTTGATGTTATTGGTATTCATCATGTGGTTAATTTGCCGGGGGTGCATTGGTATTTGATCAGTGAGATTGAAGAGGCTAGAGCATTAGCACCCGCAATATGGTTAGCAAACATTGTTTTGTGGTTAGTGCTTTTGGTTGGCTCGCTGGTGGTTATTGTTTCTATTTATATTGCTCGGCGTTTCACACATCCTATTGAAGAACTTTCCAACGCCACGCAAGCGTTCACTCATGGAAAATTAGATATTCAAATAGCAGCAGGTCCAAGAAATGAGATAGGTCGTTTAGCTGAAGCATTTAATCAAATGATCATTAAACGTCGTTTATTTGAATACAATATAGAGGTGAGTCATCAACAAGCGACTCAAGCTCTGGCTAAATTAGCGGAACAAAAATATGCGCTTGATCAACATTCAATAGTTTCAATTACTGATATTGATGGTGCGATCACTTATGTTAATGATAAATTTTGTGCTATTTCGGGTTATGCAAAAGCCGAACTGATGGGGCAAAATCATCGGATGATCAAATCAGGGCTGCACGATGATAATTTTTATCGAGATTTATATAAAACAATTTCTTGTGGTGCTGTTTGGCAAGGAGATGTGTGTAATAAAGCAAAAAATGGTGATTTGTATTGGTTAAATACCACGATTGTTCCTTTTAAAGGCGAAGCGAATAGTCCTAAGAGTTTTATTGCTATTCGTACTGATATTACCGCGCGGGTTCATTCAGAACAAGCCGTTAAAGAGAGTGAACAACGCTTTGATATGGCGATGTCGGTGATAAATGATGGTATTTGGGATTGGAATTTAGAGACTAATTTAACGGTTTTTGATGAACGATATTACACGATGGCAGGTTATCAAAAAGATGAATTTCCACATCAATATAGCGAGTGGGAACAACGTGTTCATCCTGATGATCTGCAATCGGTATTGCTTGTCACGCAAGAATATAAGGATGGCAAACGTAATAAATTTGAGATTGAGTTTCGTTTTCGTAGAAAAGATAACACGTATATGTGGATTTTGGCACAAGGTAAATTTTTTGCCTTTGATGAACATAACAATCCTACCCGCATGATAGGTACTCATACGGATGTGACACTACGTAAAAAAGCAGAAAAAGCCCTACAAGGTGCGCAAAAAATGGAAGCAATAGGGCAATTAACCGAAGGAATTGCCCATGATTTTAACAATATACTATGTGTTGTTATCGGTAATTTAGATTTACTCGATGTGCAGTTAAAGGATAATGCTAAAGCACATAAACGCATTACTGCCGCCTCAAAAGCCGCGGAACGAGCGACTAAACTAACGCGACAATTATTGGGCTTTTCTCGTCGTAAAGCCGCAGCAAGTATATTGGTTGATATTAATGTTTCGATCCAAGAGATGGATGAAATATTGCGTCATACCGTGGGTCATAATATCACCCTGAATTATAACTTTAGCCATTCAATATGGTTGACAGAAATTGACAGTGGTGATTTTCACGATACCTTGTTAAATATGATCATCAATGCTCGTGATGCGATGCCAGACGGCGGTAAAATTATTGTAGAATCATCAAATTGTGTGCTGGATGAGGCTTTTTGTAAGGTCAATGCTGGTGCTATCGCTGGTGAATACGTGCAGTTAGCAATTAGTGATGAAGGTGAAGGTATTGCCAATGATATATTATCAAATATTTTTGAACCCTTTTTTACCACCAAAGAACAAGGCAAAGGTACTGGGCTTGGTCTTTCAATGGTGTTCGGTTTTATTAAACGCTCTGGTGGGTATATTCAAGTTTATTCGGAACTTAATTTAGGGACTACCTTTAAGCTTTACCTACCACGGAGCAAGAATATCAATGGGCAGCTCGTTGTTACTAATAATCTTAAACCTTCAGTTGATGTTGAGGATATAGCGCAGCTACCGTTAGGCACAGAAACTATTTTGTTAGTTGATGATGAAGAAGGTTTGGTTGATTTAGCGCAATACACTCTAGAGCAATTAGGCTATAAAGTACTAACGGCAAGTAATGCCCAACAGGCGTTAACCATTTTATCAACAGAAGTTGATATTGCTTTAATCTTTACTGATGTCATTATGCCGGGTGAAATGACTGGCTTTGCCTTAGCAGAAAAAGTTATTCATGAGTCACCGCAAATAAAAATTTTACTAACCTCAGGATACACCGGAAAATCTGCTCAGAGTCGGGGTTTAATTAATTCCCAATTTGAATTGTTAGCTAAACCTTATACGCAAGCGGATATGGTGATTAAAATACGGCAGATTTTAGGCACTAAGCCAGACAATCTTATTGATAAAAATATTGATAAAAATATTGATAAAAATAGTGCTCAAAATAAATCAACATTGCTTGAATATCACATTGAAAAACCTATTGCGTGGAAGGAAGAATTTTCAACGGGTATTGAAGTTATTGATAACGATCATCGTCAATTATTAGTATTGCTTAATCAATGCCATACGGCGGTTATTGAAAATAAGCAGGGAGATTTAAATCATATTTTAACGGAGCTACTTGCATATACTCGCGATCATTTTAAACGTGAAGAAGCAATAATGCTGGCTTGTGATTATCCAAAGTTTAAGAATCATCAACAAATACATCACCTTTTAATTAAGCAGGTTAAAAATAATCAACATTTATTGGCACAAAAAAAATTATCATCAGCAGATTTACTCGATTTTTTAACACAATGGTTAGTCGATCATATTCTTGGTTTAGACAGCAAAATTTCTTGCTATTGTGAGGATAAAAAAACAGCAATAGAACAAGCGTTAATGGCGGTAAATGTTCAAATAAAGAAGGACAATAACCCATGAATGGTGCCACCATCTACTTGCTTGATGATGATCCTGATGTGTTGTCTTTGCTTAGCGATATTATTGCTGATCTTGATTTACTGGCGCAGTGTTTTGATCAAGGGAAACGTTTTTTTGAGCAGGTCACTGAGATTGAAAAAAACGCTTTAATGGTACTCGATTTAAATATGCCGGAAATGGATGGTATTGAAGTGATGCGCCGTTTAGCCATTACCCCCAATCCACCTGCTTTGATTTTGATCAGTGGTCATGATATCGGTGTATTACATTCTGCTGAGAAATTAGGCCACGCCCATGATCTAAATATTATTGCTTCAATCAACAAACCTATTGAGTTATTTAAATTTCAGCAAGTATTAAAAAGCTATTTTGCTAGTATTAAAGCGCAAAATGAGCAGAGATCAGAGAAAACAGCAAAGCAGATCAATGTTGAAGAATTATATTATGCGCTTAAAAATGATCAAATGGAGTTATTTTATCAGCCTCAAATTAATATAAAAACGGGTGAATGTGTCTCTTGCGAAGCGTTGATCCGTTGGCGTCATCCATTAAAAGGTTTAATTTTTCCTGATCAATTTATTGCCGTTGCCGAGCGTCATGGTTGGATGGAAATACTCACTAATTGGGTTATAAAAAAAGCTGTAAATCAAGAACGAATATGGCAAAAAGAAGGGTTTCACATTTCAATTGCCGTTAACGTTTCTGCTGATAATATTACCAGTTTGTCATTGCCTGAGCAGATCAGCGAATTGTTAGCGGCTAAAAAACTCAATGCGACTATGTTAACATTAGAGGTCACCGAAAGTGCCTTAATGGGTGAACTAGTCACCTCTTTAGATATATTAACTCGTTTGCGACTTAAAGGTTTAGGCTTGTCTATCGATGATTTTGGTACGGGTTATTCGTCACTGTCACAATTGCATAAGATCCCGTTCTCAGAGTTGAAAATTGATAAAAGTTTTGTTTTAGCAATGTTAGATGATGATGAAGCAAGAGCAATTGTTAAAACCTGTATTATGTTAGGCCACGAGTTAAATATGGAAGTCGTGGCGGAAGGCGTTGAGACTAAAGATCATTTTGAATTATTGAAAAAAATGGGCTGTGATATTGCACAAGGATATTATTATAGCAAACCGATACCAGCAAAAGAAATGCAGCAATATTTACAGGTTTATACTCAATGAAAATGTAGTCTCTGTTGTATTTAGGTTTTGTCTGAAACAAAAATCTGAACCGCGTGCTTTCCGAGTATAAATTCTTTCTACAAAAGATCTTTATAATTAATAACCTAAAAACTTAAAAACAGGATAGCAGTATTATGGAGCAGTGCCAAAATTTATGACTTTAATTGAAAATTACCATCAACTCATTAGCGGCCAGTCATTAGAGCTTGATGATGCTCAACATCATGCACTTAAATTATTAGATCAGTTAACTGCTCAGCTCAATGATTTAGCTGATAAATCGCTTATCAAGGGGATCTATCTTTGGGGCAAAGTGGGTCGTGGTAAGACCATGATGATGGACATGTTTTATCAAAATTTACGTGGTATTGATAAACAACGCATTCATTTTCATCATTTTATTGAGGCAGTTCATCAACGACTGAACCAATTAACGGGGCACAATGATCCTCTTGAAATTATTGCCAACGAATGGGCTAACAAAGTCAAAGTTCTATGCTTTGATGAGTTTTTTGTTAGTGATATTGGTGATGCCATGTTGCTGGCGGGATTATTTAAGGCCTTATTTGTAAAAAATGTGGTCTTGGTTGCTACCTCAAATTGCTTACCAGAGCAGTTATATCGCAATGGCTTATTGCGGCAACGGTTTTTACCAACCATTGATTTACTTAATCAGTATTGCCAAATTGTTAGTGTTAATGGTGATATAGATCACCGATTGAGTCAAGTTAGAGACTATACTTGTTATTTTTTCCCAGCCAAGCAATATCAAAATGAATTAAGTCAACGTTATCATCAACTCACCTCAGCGCCAATAAAATTAGGTGAAATAAAGATCAACCATCGCAATATTACTTATCTTGCTAAAAGTGAACAGCTTATTTGGTTTGATTTTTTTGATTTGTGTTCGGGGCCACGAAGTCAACGTGATTACATGGTAATTGCCAAACAATTTCATACGGTATTCATCAGTAATGTGCCGCAGTTTTCAGGAAAATTAATTCCGGCGGTTTTTTCTGGTATAGAAGATAGTTATCAACGTAGCGGTGTTTTGTTAGCTGATTTACGTCAACTAGACGATGAGGCACGTCGTTTTATTGCTTTAGTAGATGAATTTTATGATCAAAAAATAAAGTTAGTGATCAGTGCTGAGGTTGATATTTTTGAGCTCTACCACGCAGAGCAATTGTCCTTCGAATTTGCGCGTTGTGAGTCTCGCTTAGTAGAAATGCAAAACCCACAATATTATTCTAGAATCAGATAACTATACTCATATCTCGCATCCAAATGCTGACAGGATTATTGATAACCACCAAACGATCCGGCGGGACCAGGAAACACCACGGGACTTTCAAAACCCTCTTTTGAGACACTGGCGACACCAAAAAAGTAATTATCAATGACCATGTTTTCTAATGTGAATTGGTTTATGTTGCCGACAAATTGACTATGCGTCCATGTTGGCGCTGTG
>CAZVPC010000169.1:0-6426 GCA_964629005.1 uncultured Pseudoalteromonadaceae bacterium
GGTGCATTTACGTTTTGGTAAAGTCGCCCGTGGTGGTTTACGTTGGTCTGACCGTCGTGAAGATTTTAGAACGGAAGTTTTGGGGTTAGTTAAAGCACAACAAGTAAAAAATACGGTGATTGTACCGGTTGGTTCAAAAGGGGGGTTTTATTGTAAGAAACCTCCGCTTAATGGTACTCGCCAAGAAATTTTTGAAAATGGTAAAGCGTGTTATCGTACCTTTATTCGGGGTTTGTTAGATATTACCGACAATATTGTTGGTGGTGAAGTTGTTTACCCTAATAGTGTTGTTCGTCTTGATGAAGATGATCCTTACTTAGTGGTTGCGGCCGATAAGGGCACGGCTACTTTTTCTGACATTGCTAATGGTATATCAGAAGAATACAATTTCTGGTTGGGTGATGCGTTCGCTTCAGGTGGTAGTGTTGGCTATGATCATAAAGTTATGGGGATCACTGCACGTGGTGCTTGGGAGTCCGTTAAACGCCATTTTCGTGAACTTGGTATTGATTGTCAATCCACGGATTTTACTTGTCTTGCTATTGGTGACATGGCGGGTGATGTGTTTGGTAATGGTATGCTCTTATCGAAACACATCCGTTTGCAAGCGGCTTTTAATCATTTACACATTTTTATTGATCCCACGCCAGACTCAGCTTTAACTTATCCTGAGCGTGAGCGTTTGTTTAACATGCCTGGTTGCAGTTGGACTGATTTTAATACTAAATTAATTTCAGCAGGTGGTGGCATTTTTAATCGTTCCGCTAAGTCAATTAAATTAACCCCACCCATTAAAAAAATGCTAAATACTAAAAAGCAATCAATGTCACCAAACGAATTGATCAAAACATTATTGAAAATGAATGTTGATTTATTATGGAATGGTGGTATTGGCACTTATGTTAAGTCTTCAAAAGAAAGTCATTTAGAAGTTGGCGATCGTGCCAATGATAATCTCCGTATCAATGGTTGCGAATTACAAGCTAAGGTTGTTGGCGAAGGCGGTAATTTAGGTATGACCCAATTAGGGCGTATTGAATATACCTCTAATGGCGGGCGCATGAATACTGATTCTGTGGACAATGTTGGCGGGGTAGATTGTTCAGATAATGAAGTAAATATTAAAATTTTACTCAATGGTTTAGTACAAAACGGTGATTTAACGGTTAAGCAGCGTAATAAGTTACTGCATGATATGACTGATGAAGTGGGTCATATAGTGATCGAAGATTGTTATCGTCAAACTCAATCAATCTCGATCACCGCATCGCGTGGGGCAAGCCAGTTAAAAGAACAGATCCGTTTTATTCATGAAATGGAACGAGCTGGCAAGCTTGATCGCGCTTTGGAGTTTATTCCGAGTGATGATGAAATTGCTGAACGATTATCGCAAAATAAAGGTTTAACTCGTCCTGAATTATCCGTGTTATTAGCTTACAGTAAGATGTCATTAAAAGAGGATTTAATTTGTCCGGAAGTAACCGAGACTGCTTATTATCGCAGCCTGTTAGTTGAGGCTTTTCCTAAACAGTTACAAGAGAAATACAACGATAAGATGGATGAGCATCCATTACGTGCTGAAATTATCGCGACCAAATTGGCCAATAGCATAGGTAATGATATGGGCTTTAATTTTATTCATCGCATGTATGAGGAAACCGGCGCTTCGGTGGCTGAAGTGGCTAATAGTTACTCTATTGCGAGTGAGGTTTTTGAATTTTCATTGATTAGAGATAAAATTGAACAGCTAGACAATAAAGTTTCGGCCTTAGTACAAACAGAGATGTTATTTCAATTACGCCGGACAGTGCGTCGTGCGACACGCTGGTTTTTGCGTCACCGTGATAAAACTATGAGTATTGAGCAAACCATCACTAATTATCGCTCAGCGTTTAATGTTTTATCTGAAAGACTTTGTGATTTTATGGTTGAGGATGAGGTTGCACAACTACAACACGTGGAAAGAGATCTTGTTAATAGTGGTGTACCTGTTGATGTCGCTAAACGTATTTCACAATTGAGTACACTTTTCTCGGCAATGGATATAGCGCAATTAGTTGAACAAGATGGTCGCAGTAATGAGTTTGTTGCTAAAGTTTATTTTACTTTAGGAAAACGCCTAGACTTACATTGGTTCTTAGATCAAATAACGCGTCAACCAGTTAATAATCATTGGCAAGCATTAGCACGTGCTTCTTTTAGAGAGGAGTTGGATTGGCAACAGCGTTCTTTGGCCGCGGTGGTATTGAAATGTCATTGCTCTAGCCATAATAATGATGAGTCAAATATAGGTGAGCTGATCGAAAGTTGGTTCGAGGTTAATCAGCAACCATTAGAGCGCTGGCAACAAATTTTGGCTGAATTTAGAACCAGTCAAACGCACGAGTTTGCTAAGTTTTCGGTTGCACTACGAGAGTTAATGTTACTAAGTTTAAATTGTAACACGGCTAAATAATTACCACGTTATTATTAGTTGTAAAGAGCGTATTTACTGATAGAATCCCCGCATGTCGGGGATTTTTATTGTTTATTGAAAAATAAAAGAGGTTTCATGTTTTATTCTGCTATTCGTAAAGTACTTTTTCAATTTGATCCGGAAAAAATTCATGAACTTACCATTTTAGGTTTGAGCGCAACTGGTGCAACACCTCTTAAATATTTTTATAAACAAACCGTTGTTAGTAAACCGGTAACGATAATGGGTATTAGCTTTCCTAATCCTGTTGGTTTGGCTGCAGGTTTAGATAAAAATGGCGAGTGTATTCTTGCCTTTGAGGCGATGGGATTTGGTTTTATTGAAGTGGGTACGGTAACACCACGACCACAACCGGGTAATGAAAAACCGCGAATATTCCGTTTAGAGCCAGCTAACGCGATTATTAATCGTATGGGCTTTAATAATAAAGGGGTTGATCATCTTGTTAGCCAAGTACGCAAGGCTAATTTCAATGGTGTTTTAGGTATCAATATTGGTAAAAACAAGGATACGGCTGACGAACATGCCAAAGATGATTATTTATATTGCCTGCGCCAAGTCTACAACGTTGCAACGTATATTACGGTAAATATTTCATCACCTAATACTCCTGGCTTGCGTGCATTGCAATATGGGGATGCGCTAGATGAATTATTGTTAGCATTAAAAACAGAGCAAAAAATATTAACTGAAAAATACGGTAAATATGTTCCTATTGTGGTTAAAATTGCCCCTGATCTAACTGAACAAGAAATTGAGTCAATAGCGCAAAGCCTAATGAATAATGATATCGATGGTGTTATTGCAACTAATACAACCTTGTCACGAACCGGTGTTGAAACCTTACTTCATGGTCACCAACAAGGTGGTTTAAGTGGGCAACCAGTAAAAGATAAAAGTACCGAAGTGATCCGTTTGTTATCGAAAACACTTGCGGGCAAATTACCGATTATTGGTGTTGGTGGTATTGCTTGTGCGCTCGATGCTAAAGAAAAAATAGCAGCTGGGGCGTCTTTGGTGCAAATTTACACCGGTTTTATTTATCAAGGACCAGGGTTAGTTAAACGTATTGTTAATGGTTTATGATTTTATTGAATAACGAATTCGTTATTTAGCCTAGTTAATTGTTGCTGTAGCTTAAATTGCATTGCATTAAGAGCATTTACTTTTGTTAATAATGGCTGTACTAGATTTTTTTCCTTAACCGTCAACGATTGATAAAAATTTAGTGGTCGTTGCATCATCCATTGCGAATAGGGCAAGACCATCCGTTGTTCTGCAACTCCAGCGATCTTGACCTGATGTGAGCCTAAAATTCTCGGTACTTTACATGGTTTTTCTACTGTTGTTTTTTGCTTGAACCAATCGTTCAACTTATTAGCTGTATCTTCAAGCACAGGCCATTGTTGGGCAAATAGATTGTTTAAAATAGGTAAAAGTGTTTCCGGAATTTGATCATCAGGCAAAAAATCACCCTCTACATCCGCAGCATTTAACATACGCTCAACCCATTTTGCCACATGAGGAGCTATTTTTTTCATTAATTTTCCCGGGTAAGGGTCACGATATAAATGCGCATATAATGGACCAAAAAAACCGAAATCAGCAATGCTTGGCGCACCACCAAGGAGAAAGTCGTGAACAGCAAAATGTTTATTGAGATCGGCTAAGAATACTTGTTCATACCAGTGTTCAATTGCAGGTATTGTGTTTGCTGTTATGCCCAGTTTTGGTACAATCGCTTTAAAGCGGGCGCCGATCTTTTTACCTAAAAAAGCGCGGATAAAAGCAGGTAATTTAGGGCTGAAAATTCGTCCAAACTCACCATAAATAAATGGAAAATTATTAAAATTCCAACGATAATGCATGGCTGGAATAAGCAGCCATTCGTCACCGTATAATTCTAATAATAAGGATACTAATTTTTGTTTTGGTGTACTCGGATAAACTGATTTTTTAGGGTAATGTTTTTCTAATTGATCGATAATATTCGTTGTGTCTTGTAAATATTGCCCGTTTGGTGTTTTTACTACGGGAATAAATTTAACGCCTGTTTTGGGCACAATGATTTTTTTGTATACACCTATGGTTGAAAATATTTCATTAAAGGGAATGTTTTTATAGCGTAAATAAGATCTGGCTTTTCCAGAATAGAGTGAAAATTCAGCACCATAGAGTGTATACTTTAACATGACAAAAGTTACCTTTGTTTTTATCATCTTTTATAGCACGAATGTATTTAAAAAGAACGTATGTGTGAAAATAAACCGCAATTCTCAATAATTTAGTTTTTACTGGACTAAAATGATTTTTAAAGTCTTTTTCTCAGGCGCAGATCAGGTCGAGCCGAACAGTTAAGTCCATTGTTTTTGTTTCTTTTTAGTTAAGGAGAAATCTTAAAAAATGACTGTTGATTTCGATCAAGCTAATTGTCAGAACGGGGCAACGGGATAAAACCGCCGAAGTAGTGGCAAAAAACAAATAAATATATTGACAAAACAAATCCCTCAAATTAGGGTAGAGTTTATCATTAATTAACAATCAGTTGATGGTGAAATAAAATAAGGATATTATAATGAATCTAAAATACAAGGTATTAATAGCACTATCCCTCCTACTTAGCTTAAATTCAACGTATGCAATAGAACCAAATGCAACAGTATACGTATCTGACCCATGTAACGCAAACGAATGTATTCCTGTTTATGGTCATAAATTGGAGTTTAAAAGTCCAGCAGATGCTACTATAAACTGGGGTGATTACAGCGCTGACACTGCTGATTGGGGAACTTATAGTGCTTCAAGAGACAATGCAGGTGTTGGGCAGTCAACGGCATACCAGAGATATGGTGCTTGTGTAACAATGGCTGCGAGAAAGAATATAGAGTGCCAACAAACGGTGGCTCTGCTCTCTACAGGTATGGGGTTAGTTTGTATTGCCGTTGGAGTGGCTTTTACCGCTCCAGTCGGAATGGCTTGCGGCACGGTTACAGCGGGAGCTACATCATTAGATTTGTTAACTTGTGCATCCAATAAGTTAAATGACGAAAGTTTTTGTCAAGGAATGATTTCATACAACCCTTAAAGGGTTAGTGTTTTCAAACTTTAAGTAGGCTTTTAAAAGTCTACTTAAAGTATACAAAATAGAAGGAGGTACAATATGTTTTCTTTAATAGCGGAGGGGTTTAATCTTAGAGAAGTTTATAGTATATATTTCAAAGCAATGGGCGTTAATAGAGCGTCACATTCAAAAATATTTGTATCTACCTTTGTTTTTTGCTTATTTGTCGGCTATTCAGTTTACTGTGGTTGGCGAGTAACTGGTTTTGCCCTTGCTGGTGTCTCCGTTCTTTTTTTAGATATAGCTTTAGGGTTGTTGTTCGTGGCTTTTTACAATGAAAAGTATAATTACAACAATGTTGTTAAAGTATTAAAAAACCATAAAAAACAAAAGGTCAACGTAAATAACAATAAGTATGTTTTTATTTTTGTATTCCTTCCTTTAGTGATACTTATATTAAGTATCCCTTTTGTTTTCGGGTAAAAATAAAATAAAAGGTATAGCACATGAAATTTGTAAGTCTTTTGTTTTTATTTATAACTTGCACTCTGAATGCAGATGAATTTCCTTCGAAATACAACAAATTAATAGATAAAATATCCAGTTCCATCAACGTAAGTGTGTCTCTTTAATCTTAGTAACGTTACCTTTGGTTTCTTTTTCACTTTTTAACAATATTATTTTCACATCAAATGAAGTTGTTTTACTAAAGCGGGTTAAGCCATTCTTATTTGAAGCTAATTTCTTTAACCAGCCTCTTTTTGTCAGTTTTAAAAGTTCGGCGTACACCTTTCGCCTAACGCTTGCAGGATCAAGTTTTGAATCGTTTTTTAAGTGAGCTTACGGCTGGGTGGCTCAACTTCCCGTTTTTGATCTGATTTAATGGTCG
>CAZVPC010000170.1:0-6408 GCA_964629005.1 uncultured Pseudoalteromonadaceae bacterium
TTTAAAAGCCATTTCATGTCCTGTACTTTATATCGAGGGCGAAAAAGGATATCAGCTTTAAATGTAGAAATTTATCACGGCTAAAATAAGCTCATTTTGTATTTGTTGAGAAGATTTGATCTTACTTAATAATACCTTAAATACCATAGAATCTTATTCAATGACAAAGCCTTTACGCTGTAAGAATCCTTTAGCTTCAGAAATTTCTCGTTCATCATATAAATCTAGATCATCACGGTCAGTGAGATCAAATTTATGAATCATACATACAATACCAGCCAGTGCTTCAAGAAAATAATCTTGCTCTTCGAAAGGTAAAGTTTTAAATACTTTACCTAAGCGAAAATTAAAACTTTTTTCTTCTCTATCGCCTAACAAATAAACTATTCGCTCACGGTCGTTATCAGAAAAACTAATCCCATCATTCCCTGCCGCAGCCTTCATCATGTGGGCGCTAGTAAGACAATTTTGTTCCATTTCAGCAACTAATTCATCTATCTGGTTTAGTTGTAATTTCTTTAACATCTCTGATTTGATCTCTTTAATAAACAGCCTGTTTTGACGTTCATTAAATTTACCACTAAGCAAAGCTAATTGCTTTAATTTTTCAGTATAGGGGATCAATTTTTGCCATAGGTAAACCGCATCGGCAAGTACTTTAGTTTTAAGACTAAACACTATTTCTGAATGAAAGGACTGTTTAGATAATTTAAATCTAAAATAGAAGACTTTATTTCGTTGAAATAGATATTTGAAATGTGAAATTGCTTTCATTTTTAGCTCCGTTAAGAGCTTTTGTTTTCATTGCTAGTGTAACACTTAAATCCGTCAAGTGATTGATAACTAAAAAGATAAGTAACCGCTTGCTCTTCATCAGAAAACAAGCGGTTACTTTGATTTAGCGAGTTAACACATAAGCCGGGTTTTGTAGCTTTGCAATTAAGCAAAGTGACAATCATTCGTCTAGGCCTTAATTCGCACTAAGGCTCAAGCAACCTACCCGGTTTCCGCGCGAGCCACGCGTATACTATTAAAAGTAATGAAACCCTATTTGGTCTTGCTCCGAGTGGAGTTTACCCTGCTGCAAACTGTTACCAGTTGCCCGGTGCGCTCTTACCGCACCCTTTCAGCCTTACCTGTGCCTATTTGCCTTATAAATAAAGTAATTAGGTCATCGGCGGTTTTCTCTCTGCTGCACTTGTCGTCGGCTTGCGCCGCCCAGACGTTATCTGGCACTCTGCTCTTCGGAGCCCGGACTTTCCTCCCCCTTACCTGTCTATCTGCAGTTTACACCTTAGATACAACGATAAAGCAGCGATTGTCTAGTCAACTCAGCGCGCATTTTACCCGATAATGGCTAAAAGTCCATGACATTTGTCATGGTAAAGTGATATCAATTTTATAGAACAAGCAGCAATGACTTTGGACAGTACGAAATTAACGCTATGAGTTGATCAAAACCGTGGTTACGACAAAGCCATTGCGCTTTATCAACAAGGCGATAGCAGTAATAAATTTGGCGTAATGCGCTAGCCATTGCACCAAACTAGGGTTGGGCAAAAATGTTGCTACAGCAAAACCAATAACAGCGATGATCAACCCTCATCTTTAGATAAATAGCTTTAGCTAGCTGTTGCCTTTAACTCGTTCCCTCGCTCCGCGTGGTAACGGATAGGTTACAGGAAGTATAATTCCCACGCAGAGCGTAGGAATTAGGCTATAAACTTTACTTTTACTTTTGCTTTGCCGTAACAAAAACAAGCTTTTCATCCATAATTTCATCACATTTACGTTGATATTCTGCTTTTTCGTTCTCAGTCATCTCATCAGCAGCTAGCTTATCAATAAGTTCATTAAAACGAACATAATATTGAGCATCCATAATCTACACTTCATTTTTTTAAACTATAAAATAAGCTTAGTATAATTATTTATTTTTTCAACGATAGTGCTAACTCATATAACGCATTTTTCTTAACGCCATAAATTTCAGCGGTTATGGCACACGCTTTTTTTGGTGGTAATTCTTCCACAAGTAATTTCAGCGTGGCAATTATTTGTGGTGATATAGCCGTTTTATCTATTTGATGCCCCTCAATTATCAATACCATTTCACCTTTGAGTTGATTCGAGTCTTGCTCAAGCCAAGCTAATAAATTTATCGCCGTATCGCTATGTATGGTTTCAAAGGTTTTCGTTAACTCACGCGCAATAACAAGGTAACGGTCATCTCCCAATGTTTCCACAATATCTTTAATGGAATCAATAGCACGGCGCGGTGCATCATAAAATACCATAGTCCGAGTTTCGTTAACTAAATTAGCTAAAACTGTTTTTCTGGCGGTTGATTTAGAGGGTAAAAACCCTTCAAAGGTAAATCGGTCAGTAGGTAAGCCCGCAGCCGATAAAGCCGCAATAGCTGCACAAGCTCCCGGAATTGGTGATACCGACAAACCTAAACTACGACAATGACGTACTAAATGAAAACCAGGATCACTGATCAATGGTGTCCCGGCATCAGAAACTAATGCGACACTTTTACCTTGTTGCAATAATTGAGCAATTTGTTCTTGGCGTTGACGTTCATTATGATCATGCATCGACATGGTTTTATTTTTGATCGAAAAAGCCGATAACAACTTTTGCGTATGACGAGTATCTTCACAGGCAATCACATCAACTTGCGTTAAAACATCAAGAGCTCGTTGACTAATATCCGTTAAATTTCCGATTGGTGTGGCAACAATATATAACGTTTCTGCATTGACTTGGCTCTTTGCTATTAATGACATCTATGATTGCTTAGTAGAGTATAAAAAGGATGGCGTTTATTATAAACTTATAGCCTAATAAAAATGCAGTAATTTCTCATTGGCGAGCCTTTAAAATTTGAAAACTTACATAACTCCTATTATTTTTGCACTTGGTATTATTTTATTACTAAGTAATTGTGCCGATTCGTCTCGATCAGCACAAAAAAAATCGACATTGTTAAATAAACAGCACCAAAAAATAACTAAATTACTAGACAAAGTAGCACAAGACTATATAGAACATGCCAAACAGACTAACACTGACCAAGCAATTAATGATTTATTGATCGCGAGTGAACAATTTTTCAAACAGCAAGAGTTTAAACGCGCACTGTGGTTAGCTAACCAAATATCTAAGCTAACATCAAATAATGTTGATCTTTATCGATTAACACTGGTTAAAGCACAAAGTTTATTCGCTTTGAATCAACCACAGCTCGCATTTGAACAAATGAGTAAAGCCGCACATTTCGCCATGTTAGGCAAGGTTAAGTTATCCTATCAATATTATTTTTATTTAGCTCAAATTCAACAAACACGCCAGCTCAATGTTGAAGAATTAAACGCAAAATTACATGCCTTTGCGTTAAATGATCAGGCTAGCATTGAAGAAATAAAATTGATTTGGCAACAGTTTTCCAGTCTAACTCAATGGCAACTAGCAAAACTAGCATCCGCAAAACCACCTTACAGTAAAGGCTGGTTGGCACTGATACATTACGCAAATAAATATGGTGATAAAGTAAATCAATTCCATCGTTATTTAATTAATTGGCAACGCCAATACCCAAATCACCCAGCTAACGCAATAATCGACGACATTCAACAAAACTTAACTATATTGCCGGTTAGTGTGATCAGCCATATTGCAATAATTTTACCCTTAAGTGGTAAACAACAAGCGGCAGGTACCGCTGCCCAACAGGGGATTTTGGCCGCTTATAATAATAATTCAGCCCAACAACTCCATTTTATTGATGCGACCAAATTAGATTGGTCTACTTTAAATCAAAAACTTGCCGATCTTAATATTGATCAAGTTATTGGGCCATTATTAAAAAATAATGTTAATAGTTACCTCGCCAATAACACCTCATCAATATCGACATTATTACTGAACCTACCTGAAACCATTCAGTTAAGCGCAGAACAATTTGCGATCTCTATGCGCCCTGAAGATGAAGCCATTCAAGCGGCAGAAACATTGAGTCGGCGAGCTTACCAAAAACCCATGGTTATTAGCCATAATGATCCGGTAAGTAAACGTATTGCTTTAAGTTTTGCTCAACAATGGCAAAAAAATACCGGAAAAACACCCGAGCTTTTTTATTTTAGTGAAGGTAAAAATATGCAAAAAAGTTTACAAGCTAGTCTTGACGTTAGCCAAAGTCTTGTGCGGATCAAAGAACTTAAACGCCGCATGAAGCAAACATTAAAAACGGAATCTCGTAATCGGCGTGACATAGATATGATTTATGTCATTGGCAATGCCAAACAAACTCGGCTACTTAAACCTTACATTGATGTTAATATTAGTCCTTTTGCCGATATTATTCCGGTTTTCGCTAGCTCACGTAGTCACAGCGCTAAAGTAGATCGCCAAGGCACGCGAGATTTATCAGGGTTAACTTTTACTGAAATACCATGGCTACTTGCCAGCAAGCAACAAAATAAACCGCTCGTAGCTCTTAATAATCAACTTTGGCCTCAACGTAGCGATAGTTTACAAAGCATTTTTGCTTTGGGATTTGATAGCCTCACCTTAATTAAAAAACTACCTTTAATGCGACAAGCTTCATATATTCGTTATTTTGGTCAAATCGGTGTACTAAAACTCAACGACAATAATATACTGACTCGTAGTTTACTTTGGGGTAAATATCGCCGCAATAAGGTGCAAGCCATTGTCATGGACTAAATCACTCACCACTCGACAAACGGGTTGTTTAACCGAAGATATTGCCGCAATTTTTCTAAAAAATGAGGGTCTTATTGAGTTAAGCCGTAATTTTAATTGTCGTGTTGGTGAAATAGATTTGATCATGAAAGATCAGCACACGCTAGTTTTTGTCGAGGTAAAATATCGGAGAAATAATCATTTTGGTGGCGCATTAGCGGCAATATCAGCAAGCAAACAAATAAAGTTACAAAAAGCAGCAAATTTTTATCTGCAAAAACAGCAATTAAATGCCTATAATACCCCGTGTCGATTTGACGTTGTTGGTTTAGAGGGCAATATGACTAAACCGCAAGTAACTTGGCTTAAAAATGCCTTTTAGCAATACTGTTATTTTTACTCAGACAAATTATGGAGCATAGTAATCTATGTTAGAACGGATAAAAGCAAATTTTACCGAAAGTATTCAAACTAAAATCGCCGCTAGTGAACAAATTTCTACAGCGATCGAACAAGCCGGTTTGATCATGGTGCAGTGTTTATTATCGGGTCATAAAATTCTTAGTTGTGGCAATGGTGGTTCCGCAGGCGATGCACAACACTTTTCTGCTGAGCTGCTTAACCGTTATGAAACTGAACGTCCAAGCTTACCGGCTATTGCGTTAACCACCGATTCATCAACCGTCACCTCGATTGCGAATGACTACAGTTATGAAGAGATATTTTCCAAACAATTACGAGCCTTAGGCAATAATGGCGATGTATTACTCGCCATATCAACCAGTGGCAACTCAAAAAATGTGATCAAAGCTATTGAAACAGCAGTTTCACGAGACATGCCAATTATAGCCTTGACCGGAAAAGACGGTGGTAATATCGCAGGCTTGCTCGGCGCCAACGATGTTGAAGTTCGCGTACCGGCAACAAGAACAGCCCGCATTCAAGAAGTTCATCTGCTCGTGATTCATTGTCTTTGTGACATTATCGACTCAACTTTATTTCCCCAAGCGGAAGGCTAAAAACCAACGATGAAGCCAAACAAAAAAATAATAAAATTATCCCTTCTTATTGCCGCGGCTATCACATTACAAAGTTGTGTAACAGCAGCCGTTGTTGCTGTAGGAACTGGTGTTACAGTTGCAACGGATCGACGCAGCGTAGGCAATCAAATTGATGATCAAACTATTGAATTGAGTGCTTACGCTAAATTAGCGGAGCAAAAATCATTAAAAGATAACACCAACATTCAACTCATTAGCCTTAATGGTACGTTACTTATTATTGGCCAAGCACCTACCGAACATTTACGTGACTCGGTGCTAAAAATAATGAATGACATCTCTGGGGTGACTAAACTTTATGATCAAATTAGGATCGGCAATACCACCTCATTATTAACCAAGAGTAATGATGCTTGGTTAACGTCAAAAGTAAAATTTGCCTTGTTTAATGATGACAAGATCAATGCCGGTAATATCAAAGTTGTTACTGAAAATGGTGAAGTATTTTTGATGGGCTTAGTTAGTCAAACCGAAGCGGAAGATGCCGTTAACATCGCGCGAAATGTTGGTGGTGTTAATCGTGTCATTAAAGCCTTTGAGTACCAAGAATAACCGAATAACATGAATTATAAAAAAGCCGTGATAATCACGGCTTTTTTCGTATGACTAACGGTTGATGAAAACAGTTAGACTATTT
>CAZVPC010000171.1:0-6336 GCA_964629005.1 uncultured Pseudoalteromonadaceae bacterium
ACGTATGGTCCTTTCTTTGCAATTGTTAATATAAGTCAATAGATACTGAAATAATCATGCTGATAAATTGTAGGCGTGGTTTTAACCGCGCGCTTTTCGGGGATAAATCCCCTCCTACAAAAAAATCTGTCCTTAATAACTTAAAACAGGGCAACAATATTATGGAGCATAGCTATTAAGTTAATTGTTTATCGAGCGCAGCTAGGCGTAGTAATAAGCTATTCGCTTGCTCATGAACTTGCTCAACCTGTTGATTAAATTCATCAAGTTGATTCTTAGTGACCAGTAGTCTTTTTTCATGTACTAAATATTCACAACTATCGGCTTGCACTTGTTGGTTTAAAAAAGCAAATTTGGCAAAAATAGTTTTAGTTATTCGGCCTAATTTATAAGTGGCAAAATCGCCGATATATTTAGCTAGTTCACTTTGCCAATCAATTTCAAGCGTTTGTGCGATATTGGCAAATTGTTGCGCCACTTTTAAATCGCCACTTATATCAAGTTTATCTTGTTTAATTAACTCGGTAAGTTGTTGGTTTTTTTGTAGCTCTTTTAAACTGCTTAGGCTAGTGGTGATAGTACAATCACTGTCTTCAATTAAACTGGTGACTAATATTTTTTGTTGATGTACGCTAAAACTTAACGCAAAACCTAATTCATCAAGAAAAATCGTTACGCGTTTACCTGCCAATATTAATAAACCGTCATTACCATTGGTATTCATTGAAAAGGCTGTATTAATCAGTTTTTCAAGTGTTAGGCATAATGCTTGTTTGAGCATTAATTGTTCGCTGAATTGTGTGGTAGTCGTGGTCATTTTAATTAAAACTTATAACCTTTATGCAGGGCTACAACACCGCCAGTAAGATTGTGATAGCTGGTTTGTTCAAAACCCGCATTGTCCATCATGGCTTTAAGCGTTTCTTGGTCGGGATGCATGCGAATTGATTCGGCTAAGTATTGATAGCTTTCGCCGTCTTTAGCAACCAACTCGCCCATTTTCGGTAAAATATTAAAGGAATAAAAATCGTAGGCTTTGTTCAGTAATTCATGCTCAGGTTTAGAAAATTCTAGCACTAATAAACGTCCACCGGGTTTTAACACGCGATACATTGACCGCAACGCTTTGTCTTTATCAGTAACATTACGTAAACCAAAGGCAATGGTTATAATATCAAAGGTATTGTCATCAAACGGTAGATATTCGGCATTAGCTTGCACGTATTCTATATTTTGTACTAAACCTTTATCGCGCAATTTATCGCGACCAACATTTAGCATTGAGCTATTGATGTCAGCTAAAATAACTTTACCGTCTTTACCCACTAATTTAGAAAATTTAGCGGTTAAATCACCCGTACCACCAGCAAGATCCAACACTTTATTACCCGGACGTACGCCACTCGCGTCAATGGTAAAACGTTTCCATAATCTGTGTACGCCAAACGACATTAAATCATTCATAATATCGTACTGCTTAGCAACTGAATGAAAAACATTAGCAACCATTGATTCTTTATCCTTTTTATCAACGGTTTTATAACCAAAATGGGTTGAGTTATCATTAACGCGTTGTTGCGGCTCTTGTTCAGGTATCGACATCTTTATTTCGCTTGTTTCGTAGATTGACGCTAGTTTACTGCAAGGAAGAAGTTTCAACAAATAAGATAAGGGCTTTTCTTGATTTTAATGGCATAAAATTAAAATTTAAGCATTGGCGTATTTTTCTTTATTGACCAACCAGCGATTAATGATCGCTTGGCTATGTTGCGGATATTTTTTTGCCAGTAAATAGGCGTGTTGTTGAACCTCAGGAATAAGTTCAGCATCGCGGGCTAGATCGGCAATTTTCAAATCAGCTAAGCCGGTTTGCTTAGTACCCAGTAATTCACCGGGGCCACGAATTTCGAGATCTTTTTGCGCAATATAAAAACCATCGTTACTTTCGCGCAGTACCTTAATGCGTTTAGTGGCGGTTTTAGATAACGGGTTTTTGTACATTAGTACGCAATGCGAGGCTACCGCGCCACGACCAACTCGACCACGTAACTGATGTAATTGTGCCAAGCCTAAACGCTCAGGGTTTTCAATCACCATTAAGCTGGCATTAGGCACATCAACACCGACTTCAATCACGGTAGTTGCCACTAACAAATCAACTTCACCCTGTTTAAAGTGCTCCATTACCGCTTGTTTTTCAATGGCTTTCATTCTGCCGTGTACCAAGCCAATCACTAATTCGGTGAGTTGCTCCTGTAAATAAGTGGCCGTATCTTCAGCCGCTTGGCATTCTAATACTTCAGACTCTTCAATGAGTGTACATACCCAATAGGCTTGGCGTTTTTTTTCATTTTGGTTGTTTATGCTGGCTTGGCAAGCTTGACGAATACGCTCAACAACCTCATCGCGACGATTATCGCTAATAGCGACGGTGGTTATTGGTGTACGACCGGGCGGTAATTCGTCAATAATCGAGGTGTCTAAATCAGCATAAGCGGTCATCGCTAGTGTACGCGGAATAGGGGTGGCGGTCATGATTAATTGGTGTGGATAATTACCGTCAACACCACCTTTTTCACGTAACGATAACCGTTGATGCACGCCAAAGCGGTGTTGTTCATCAATAATGATCAAACTCAATTGTTTAAATTGTACGTGCTCTTGAAATAATGCGTGAGTGCCTAAAACCATTTGCATTTCACCCGAGGCAATTTTTTCTAAGGCTTCACGACGTGCTTTGGCTTTAGTTTTACCCGCTAACCAACCGGTTTTAATGCCTAATGGGGTAAACCAGTGAGTAAAATTAATAGCATGTTGCTCGGCTAAAATTTCAGTCGGCGCCATTAACGCCACTTGTTGACCTTGACTGATCGCGGTAAGTGCCGCTAAGGCGGCAACGAGTGTTTTTCCCGAACCCACATCACCTTGTACTAAACGCATCATCGGCTGATTTTTTTCAAGATCGCAGCGAATATCAACCACCACACGTTGCTGTGCTTTGGTGGGAGAAAAAGGTAACGATTTTAAAAATTGCTGCTCAATACTTTGGTTAATAGTTAAGGGTAAGGCAGAGTGCTGATCACTGCTTTGACGTAGTTTTAACATACTCAAATTATGCGCCAGTAATTCTTCTTTGATTAAACGAAGTTGTGCTGGGTGGCGAGCTTGCTCTAATAATACGGTTGAAACATCGGGTGGTGGTCGATGAACAATCCTTAATGCTTGTGTTAACGACAAACCTTGTGGACAAAATTCTACGGGCAATAATTCTTCAACATCGGTTGAATGTAAACGTTTTAATGCTTGCGCAGATAACTTACGTAAGGTTATTTGTTTAAGCCCTTCAGTCGTAGGATAAACGGGTGTTAAGGTTTCATCAACAAGCGTCAATATTTGCTCTTGATCAAGGCGTTTATATTCTGGATGAATTATTTCGAAACCACGACCACCACGGTTTATCTCACCATAACAACGAATTTCACTGCCAATGGCTAAACCGTTTTTTTGATTCGCACTAAAGTGGAAAAAACGCAGGTTTATGGTACCCGTGCCATCGCTGACCGTAACCACAAGCATGCGTCGCTTACCTTGAACTATTTGGTTATTCACCACTTCACCAATAATATTGGTCGAAATACCCGCAAGTAAATCACGGATCATGGTAACTCTAGTACGATCTTCATAGCGTAAAGGCAAATGAAATAGCATGTCAGCAATTGAAATAAGCCCTAGTTTTTCAAGCTTATTAACCATGCTTGGCCCAACACCTTGTAACGCAGACAAGGGCATTTGAGCAAGATTGATAAGCTTGTCTTTAATTTGTGTGGGTTGTTGGCCGTGGTTATTCATTTGTGATAGTGAATAATATTAGCGTTAATTGTCGTGCCTCGCTACGCTCGTGACGACCTCCATCATTAATCATCAAGGTGTTGCCATGCACTTTTATTCATTTGCATTTTTTGCCACCACGCATCACTGGCCACAATTTGCCCCTCGGCATCAATATGTGGATAAGGTAAACCTTTGCGTTGGCAGGCTTCGGCAAATATTGGATGACCACCTTCAAACAATACTTGTTGGCGACGCGCTTCGCTAATACGTGGTTTATTGTACAAACCTGCTAACTGGCGTTGCCGTTGTGCTTCATACAAGGTAACCGAACAAGCAACCGAAACATTTAATGACTGCACCATGCCAACCATGGGAATAATAATATCTTGATCGGCTAATTCAAGAGCTACTGCTGAGGCACCAAATTTTTCTTGTCCTAAAATAATGGCGGTGGGTTTAGTATAATCAATTTCGCGAAAATCAACGGCTGTTGCGGATAAATTAGTCACTAATATCTGCATGTTTTGCCGTTTTAGCTCTGCTATGGCATCAGCAGTTTTATTATAATTATGTACTTTGATCCAATTTTGACTACCCGCGGCACTGCCACCACGTACTTCCATTTCTTCGTTTTTCCACACCACATGCACATCACTCACACCTACCGCATCACAAGATCGTACTACTGCGGCTAAGTTATGAGTTTTGTGTACACCTTCCATACACACCGTGAGTTCGGGTTGACGTTTATCAAGCATGTAGCTAATACGTTGTAGTCGTTCTGGAGTCATAAATTTTCTTTGTTTATAGGAATTCGTTAATCGGAATTTACTCCGATAATAATATTTGTGTTTTAGCCTAAATAGTTGCTTCTGTCGCAAAGCCGTCAAGTTGAAAGCCGTATGAGCTTAGCTTGCTAAGTGATTATGGATTTTCAACGAAGACAATGTAGCGACAGTGCCAAATATGACGGATAAAAATTAGTTTGTTGTTGGCAATTCCATTATGCCGTCAATTTCAATATCAACCCCTTTAGGCAATTTTGAAATTTCGATCGCAGCACGTGCCGGATAAGGTTCATCAAAATATTGACTCATCACTTCATTAACCGTGGCAAAATTAGACAAGTCGGTCATATAAATGTTGACCTTAACCATGTCGTTAATATCGCCACCTGCTGCTTGACAAACTGCCATTAAATTCTTAAAAACTTGCTTTGTTTGTGCAGCAAAGCCACCCGCAACGACTTCCATGGTTGCTGGCACTAACGGGATCTGACCTGATAAATAAACAGTACTATTTACTTTTACCGCTTGACTATAGGTGCCAATAGCGCTTGGCGCATTTTCGGTACTAACAATTGCTTTCATTTTTTATTCCTAACTATTTTAGTGCTAATTAAGACAGTTTATTTAATACGTACTACTTTTTGCACGTCAACCATCACTTTAATTTTACGAATAATATCAGCCAGATGAATTCGATCTCGACAGGTGATTTCTAAATTAATCACATATAAACTTGAATCTTTTTCTTCTGAATGCAGTGAATGAACATTAGACTCACAATGGGCGATCACATTAGTCACTTTGGCGAGCGCGCCTTGGTGATTAATAATGATAATTCTTAATCGAGCAATAAATTCTCGATCAATGTCTGTATCCCATTTCACGGGAAACAATTTGCCCGCTTCATGGCCTTTAATATTTCGACAACCTTGCTGGTGTACCATCAAGCCCTTGCCAGGACTCAAATAAGCAACAATAACGTCGCCCGGAATTGGTCGGCAACATTTGCCATAACTGACCATCATGCCCTCGGTACCTTTAATGGGCATTTTTACTTTATTTTCATCATTACTCGCCGCTGATAACTCTTTATCATCAGTAAATTCACCCGTTAAACGTCGAGCAATGCCAATACTTAACGCATTGCCTAAACCAATATTGATCAACAGTTCATCAAAGGTTTTATTGCCCGTTTCATCGACCACTTGCGCTATTTTTTCATCACTGATTTCATCTAATTTAGTGGTGCCTAAGGCATGGCTTAACAACCTCATTCCTAGTGAATGAGATTCAGTTTTTTCTCGTGAACGTAAATAAGTTCTAATTTGTAAACGGGCTTTAGCAGTTACGACGAAATTAAGCCAAGTTGCATTCGGTCGAGCCGAGGGGGAAGTGATCACCTCTACCGTTTGACCAGAATCTAAGGATTGGCTAAACGGATAAGGTTTGCGGTCAACTTTTACCCCAACACAAGAGTTGCCTACGTCCGTATGCACGGCATAAGCAAAATCTACGGCGGTTGCCCCCATAGGTAGTTCAATAATACGGCCATCTGGGGTGAAAACATAAATTTCTTCGGGGAATAAATCAGATTTTACATTTTCAATAAATTCAAACGAGTTACCTGCACTTTGTTGCAGTTCTAATAGACTTTGCATCCACCGGCGTGCCTTCATTTGCGCGGTAGTACCCGTATTAGAACCATCTTGTTTGTAAA
>CAZVPC010000172.1:0-6284 GCA_964629005.1 uncultured Pseudoalteromonadaceae bacterium
TGACCCTTTTGATCCTTTGCTAATGTTTTCAACCATAAATTGCAAACTGCGTTTGCCTCTGAATTCGTTAACATCGAGTCGATAGGCAATGTGTACTTTTTTGCTGTGCTGATCTGGCCATATTTTTGTATCAACATTAAAGGCAATGGCGTCGAATAATTGTTGCCCTTTTTGTAGGACTAATTTTAAGTGTTTTTCACCAACCAAGCGCTGCTGAACAACAATAAACTCATCATCAAATAGTGGCTCTAAAAAGTTTTGTCCCCAAGGGCCTGCTAACCGTAATTGCTCTGCAAACGCTAAATTCATTTCGCTGAGCGCTAACTCACCATCAGATAAGATAGTGCATTGTAGATCTTCAGCACTTAACCATTCCTTAGCCGTTTGTTGAAAACATTGTTGAAATTGTTCAAAGTCTACTAATTTTATTGATAACCCTGCTGCCATGGCATGACCACCAAATTTTATAATTAAGTCTGGATTTTGGCTGGCAATATGTTCAAGTAAATCACGAATATGTAAGCCGGGTATCGATCGCGCTGAACCTTTAATTTCAGCATTTTTATCTTGTTCTGTACCCTCTTTTGCCAAAGCAAAAACAATACTAGGGCGATGAAACTTTTCTTTTAAACGGCCAGCAACAATGCCTATAACCCCTTGATGCCAATCTTGTTGATACAAAGAAATGGCACTCGGCATTTGGCTTTGAGACAATTTTAACTGCTTAAATATTTTTTCTGCTTCAAGCTGCATACCTTGTTCTATTTCTCGACGGGTTTTATTGAGAGCATCTAACTCTTGCGCCATTAACCGTGCTGTTGATAAATCACGACTCAATAAACAATTAATACCATAACTCATGTCGTCTAAACGGCCTGCGGCATTAATTCGTGGTGCAATAGCAAAACCAAAGTCGCTAGCAACTAATTGTTGCTGATTGCGTCCCGAAATTTCAATCAGTGCTTGAATACCAAAACGTGTTTTACCTGCACGAATACGTTTTAAACCTTGCGCCACTAAAATACGATTATTAGCATCAAGTGAAACCACATCAGCCACCGTACCTAAAGCAACTAAATCAAGCAATTGAGCTAAATTTGGCTCGCTAATATCATATTGGCTAAAAAGCTGCTGTTCACGAAAATATTTACGCAACGCTAACACCAAATAAAAAGCAACACCAACTCCGGCAATAGATTTACTAGCAAAATTACAGTGGGGTTGGTTAGGGTTAACTATTGCATCAGCAGTTGGTAATTGTTTTCCCGGTAGATGATGATCGGTAACAATAACCTTAATGCCAAGCTGTTTTGCATGAGCAACACCAGCCAAACAACTAATGCCATTATCTACGGTAATGATCATATCAGCCTGTTGCTGATGTGCCATATCAACAATTTCAGGAGTTAGACCATAACCATATTCAAAACGGTTAGGTACAATAAAGCTGTAATTTTTAAAACCTAGCAGCGGTAAGGCTTCCATCATTAATGCTGTGCTGGTAGCACCATCGGCATCAAAATCGCCAACAATAATAATTTTACTGTTGTCAATAAAAGCTTGATGTAAAAGCTTGCAAGCTTGTTCAATACCTAACAAATGTTCAACTCGAATGAGTTGTTCAACATTAAGTGCCAATTGTTCCGCTGAATCAATCCCACGACGTGCATAAATTTGCTTAATAAGCGGATGAAGACTAGCAGGTAAATGTTGATCATTTACCTGCTCTCGGCGCACAATTTGTTTGATCATAATAATTCCATGGTAGGCTTTAAAGCGCGGCTTATGAGTTTAATGATTGAAGTTTTAGCGCTAAAATAGCGCGACTGAAGTCACGCCTACATATCTGAAGTCACGCCTAATATCAGGCATACAAAATTCAACAAAAAGTTCACTTAGGTTTATTTAATTTTTTCTAGTACTTGTAACATACTCGTTGCATCACGATAACCAGGGATCATCATGCCATTACTTAACATGATTGCTGGCGTGCCATTAACCCCCACTTGTCGTCCAAATTCAAACTCTTGTGCTACCGGCTTTTTACAAAGACGATAAGGAACAGTTTTGCCTAAAAATGCATCCGATATGGCTTTTTTAGGATCATCACTACACCAAACTGAACGCATATCACGATAAGTTTTCGTTGGTTGACCTAAACCATCTTTAATACCTGAACGAGGATAAGCCAAATAACGTATGGTGATGCCTTCATCATTGTATTTATCAATTTGTGAGTGCAATTTGCGACAATACCCACAAGTAATATCGGTAAACACGGTGATCACATACTTTTCATTTTTTGCGGGAAAAATGATCATATTATCTGCAAATTTTTCCATGCCCTCTAATCTTACTTTAGATAAACTCGCCTCAGTTAAGTTAACCACACCTTTACCCAAACCAAATAACTGCCCATGAATTAAAAAATTGCCATCATCACTCGCATAAAACAATCCTTGATCGGTAACAATTTCTACAACGCCCGTTAATGGGGTGGCATTAATTTGACTAATTTTTAAACCTAACAAACCACTAAATTTTAATTTTAAAGCGCTGTCATTTTTACTAACGTCGGCGAAACTCACACTAGTAAATAGAACTAATACCGCAAATAAACTTACTACAAACTTCTTTAACATATATTGTCCAAAAATAATTATCTGTTTTTTGATTAAAGCATAGTGACCTACCTTCGCCCGATAAAATTACAGGTAACTAAGAATGATTGCAATTATTACTTAGTACAATGCCAATATTGCAGATTCTAGGGAGGGTAGTAAACTGCCGTACTAGCTATCAACACAACTGTTTTGATAAACTTAAACTAAATCCTATTAGCTGAAATATTTTAATGAAAATTGGTCTTTTTTATGGTTCAACAACTTGCTATACCGAAATGGCAGCAGAAAAAATTCAAGCCACGATTGGAAATAATTATTTAGGCGAGAAAATTGTTCAATTACATAACATTAAAGACGATCCTTTAGAAAAATGTCTTGATTATGATATTATTATTTTTGGCATTTCCACATGGGATTATGGTCAATTACAAGAAGATTGGGAATCAAGCTGGAATGATATACATCAATTAGAGCTATCAAATAAAATTATTGCCTTATTCGGTATGGGGGATCAAATTGGTTATACCGATTGGTTTCAAGATGCTTTAGGTTTATTACATCAACAAATATTACCGCAAGGAGCTGATATTGTCGGTTACTGGCCTAATCAAGGTTATGAATTTAAAGCCTCAAAAGCATTAACTGACGATCATAGCCATTTCGTGGGGCTAGCCTTAGATGAAGACAGTCAATACGAACTATCTGAACAGCGAATTGACCAATGGACTGAGCAAATATTGGCTGAAATAATGGAATTATTAGAGTCAAAGTAACTAAAAAGGATAAATCTAACCACAAACACAAACTTTTTAACTAAATAATTGTTATAATCTCATCACTTTACTTAGTAAGAAAAATCTTTACATGTTTGAGCAATTTGATTTAAGCCAAGAGCTAATTGGTGGTATACAACAAGCGGGTTATAAAAAACCAACCTCGATACAAGAATTAGTGTTACCTGTAGCAATGGCAGGTAAAGATGTTTTAGCCTCGGCTCCAACTGGCACCGGTAAAACAGCAGCGTTTGTTTTACCCGCAGCTCAACATTTATTAGATTATCCACGTACCAAACCAGGTTTTCCACGGGTATTAATTCTATCACCCACTCGTGAATTAGCCCTGCAAACAGGTGAGCATGTTGAAACGTTAACCTCATTCACCAAAATAAAGTCGGGTGTTATTACTGGTGGCGTTAACTACGGTAGTCATAATGAAATTTTAACCAGTACCACAGATATTTTAATTTCAACACCGGGACGTTTACTCGATTACCTTGAAACTGAACAGTTTGATGCCAGAGAAATTGAAATATTAATTCTTGATGAAGCTGATCGCATGTTAGATATGGGCTTTGCCGACACCATAAATCGCATTATTGCCGAAGCACGCTGGCGCAAACAAACCATGCTATTTTCTGCAACCCTTGAAGGGGCAGGTGTTATTCGTTTTGCCAAAGAAATATTAACAGATCCCGTTTATTTAGAATCGAATCCCTCGCGCAAAGAAAAAGCTAAAATTCATCAGTGGCTGCATTTAGCCGATAGCAAAGAGCATAAATATAAATTACTGGCGAATTTATTAAAACAAGACGAAGTAAAACGTGCCGTGGTATTTGCTAACAAACGTGAAACAGTGCAAATGTTGTCAGGTAGATTATTAAACGACAACATTCCCTGTGCTTGGCTTGAAGGCACAATGCCGCAAGACAAACGTAACAAGGCTGTTGCGCGCTTAAAACAAGAAAGAGTTAACGTAATGGTCGCTACTGATGTTGCTGCCCGTGGGTTAGACATTGATGATATCAGCCACGTTATTAACTTTGACATGCCATATAAAGCCGACATTTACTTACACCGTATTGGTAGAACAGGTCGTGCTGGCAATAAAGGCACCGCAATATCATTGGTTGAAGCACATGATATGTTAGTGATCGGAAAAATTGAACGTTACATGGGCGAAAAATTACCACGTCGAATTATTAACGAATTAAGACCTAAAAATAAAGAAGCAAAAATTCCGGTAAAAAAAACCAAAGTTAAAAAATCAAACGCACAAAAAAAGGCGAAAGCAAAAAAAATCAATAAGAAAAAAGCTACGAAATGATATTTATCACAGCGTTTGTTTTTATTTAAAGAGTGTTTTACACTGGTGGTCTACAGTTGACAATAAAAACGCGAAAAAAACGCAAATGATCAAGGATAACAAGGTAGCAAGTATTTTTATCAGCTACTCTGCCAATATTAAACGCTATATCAGTCGGATTGTTAATCCGGATGACATTGATGATATTGTCCAAGAAACGTTTGTCCGTAGCTACGAGGCAGAACTAAAGCAAGAAATAAAATACGCGCGCAGCTTTATGCTCAAAACGGCAAAAAATCTTGCTTTAAATCATGTTAATAAATGGGATAATAAATACAAAGATTCAATAGAGGATTTTGCTGCGCCAACTGTCGAATTAACAACGCCTGATTTTGAAGACGAGTTTGAAAGTAAAGAACGTTTTTTGCAATTTTGTCGAGCCACTGAACAATTATCCGATAGCGTAAGAAAAACTTTTATTTTAAAAAAGGTTTATGGTTTTAGCCAAAAAGAAATTGCTCAATATTTAAATCTTAGTGAAAGCACCGTAGAAAAGCACGTTGCCAAGGGATTATTAAAATGTGTGCGATATATGGAACGAATTGATAACAATCAGGGTCAGAGTAATATCAGCACGTTATCGTCAAAGCAAAGAAAGTAAAGTTAATCCATAAAGATAAGTAGTATAAGTGAACAAAGATAAAGAATGAGCAACATTAGTCCAATTTTCGCTAATAGTGTATTTAATAAAGATTCTATTCAAGAACAAGCTAGCCTTTGGGTGAGTAAAATGGATAGAAGCTTGTCTGTGGCTGAAAAAGATGAATTTTCGTTATGGATCAAACAAAGTAAACTCCATCAAGAGACTATTTACTCATTCGCTGCACTTTGGGATGATCTTAGTGTTCTCAATGAACTAAGCGCTCTATTTCCACTTGAAAAGAAAAAAATTAATCCTAAAAATCGCCGCATTTTAATGAAGTATGCGATCGCAGCAAGTATTGCCATGACTTTCGTTATTGGTGGTAGTTTTCATGCTCATTTTTTTCCCAACACCACCCCACTAGTACAACAATTTGTTGAAATTAAAAGCTTAAATACGGTTGTGGGTCAGCAAAAGAGTTTTTCACTGTCAGACGGCTCTATTATTCAACTCAATACCAATAGTGTGGTGAAAATAAATTTTTCTAAAGATAAACGTTTATTAACCTTAGTCAGAGGTGAAGCCCGTTTTGATGTCGCCAAGGATAAAACAAGACCATTCACCGTCACCGCTGGTAGCAAGTCATTTACTGCACTCGGAACCATTTTTAATGTACAAAAAACCTCTGATCAAGACTTAGAATTAGTGGTAACTGAAGGTAGAGTTTTAATAACTAAAGCAAACCAACTATTGAATAACATCGGCGAGACCCTGAGCAAATTACCCGCCGTACAACTACCCGGCTTGTTAGTAACCTCAGGTGAAAAAGCCGTTATCACTAAAAATATTGAAACGCCTGTACAAAAAGTTTCATTAGATCAAGTACAAAAAGACTTAGCTTGGCAACAAGGCATGCTGATTTTTCAAGGAGAAAA
>CAZVPC010000173.1:0-6237 GCA_964629005.1 uncultured Pseudoalteromonadaceae bacterium
AGCTTTGATTGGGCATATAACTCTGGTGACAGGGATGGTTAACATTATTGAATGGTAAATTTGAATCGATACTCATACAGGTCTTTAATGCTTGTGCTGGTGACTTTTGAGCTGCGCTATAGATAAAGTTACTGATAGATAAAAAAATTATCGTCAAGACAAAATTTTTTATTTTTAACTTTCTAGCTGGTGTCTGTTTCCGTTTTGACATTGAATTTAATCCATTTAATGACGAGTTTATTGATAATGATTCTTATTATAGCGAAAAATTGACCTTAAAAACAAAAAAAGCCTAAAAAAATTTTAGGCGCTTGAATTAACTTGCTAAAGTGAAATATGCGTAAGTTTATTTCAATTCAAAACTGCGGCTATAACTTATGGTAAAACGAACCGCATCCATATTGGCAGCTAAACCACCGACAGCCGTATTAGTTTCTTTAACATTGCTTTTGTCAATAGCAAAACTGAATCCATCTTTACTAAGACTTGCGCCAACATGGGCATAACTGATATCACCATTATTAAATTTACCGTCATTGGTAAAGTTATAAGCGCCAGTATAAAGACTAATATCTACTGGTCCCATGGTGAAATCGGCATTAGCAAATAAATAAACATCACCTTGATCGAATGCCGCATTTTTGTTTCCAGAAGCAGCGTCAACGGTATAGTTCACACCAATAGTAAAAATACTGAACGTTGTCGAAAGGTAGGCTTCTGTATAATTAAATTCAGGATTTGAAGTGTATTGGTAGGTGAGTAAACCTATATCATAATCAACTCTCGCTATTTTTCCGGTATAACCACTATAAAAATCAATTTCATTGCCGCCAAGTCCGGTAGTTCCTAAGGTTGAGACCCATGTACCTGCATAAATGCCAGTATCATTGTTCCAATCTAGACCTCCTTGAACAACAGCACTGTCTCCTGAATAGGTGGTGCCGCGAAAGATATAATTTGAAAAAGCTCCCGCATTAGCAGTTACTTCAGCAGTGGCAATACCACTAGCTAACGTTGTAGCAATTGCCGCTGCAAAAACAATTGACTTGGTTGATTTGTGGATGGTCATACTTGTAGCCTTTTTATTTGAAATTAATAATATTATTGTTAGTGCTGTTGCAAAGAGGGTGCCGATAGGTTTTTATAGATTTCAATGTGTGTTAAGTGAATAATTATCAATATGTTACATTGTTTGTTGCTGGAGGTTGTGTAAGGTTTTAATTTGAATGTGCATCATGGTGGTGCGTGTAAAAAGATAAATGCTCAAGATAAGTGCGCTTAGTTTTATGTGAACAAGTGTCTTAAAAGCAAGCAAAAACTAACAGTTTAATGTTTTTCAATGCTTGCTATAATGCTGCTCAGATTTTCTAAAAGTTAAACTATTTAGGTTTGAATATGACTTCATTTTTAATTGCACCGTCCATTCTTGCTGCTGATTTTGCACGTTTGGGCGACGACGTTGCTAAAGTTATAACGGCTGGAGCTGATGTGGTTCATTTTGATGTGATGGACAATCATTTTGTTCCTAATTTAACTTTTGGTCCGATGGTGTGCCAATCGTTACGTGATTATGGTATTACCGCACCAATTGATGTGCATTTAATGGTTAAACCTGTTGATAGCCTAATTCCTGCGTTTGCAAAAGCAGGTGCAGATATAATTACTTTTCATCCTGAAAGCACTGATCATGTAGATAGAAGCTTACAACTAATTAAAGAACATGGCTGTAAAGCAGGTTTGGTATTAAATCCGGCGACGCCATTACATTATTTAGATTTTGTTATGGATAAATTAGACGTTATTTTATTAATGTCAGTAAATCCTGGTTTTGGCGGGCAATCATTTATTTCAACCACCTTGGATAAATTACGCTTAGTTCGAGAGAAAATAGCGGCAAGCAAACGCGATATTCGTCTTGAAGTGGATGGTGGCGTGAATGTTAACAATATCGCGGAAATTGCAGCCGCAGGAGCCGATATGTTTGTGGCAGGCTCTGCTATATTTTCACAACCTGATTATAAAACTGTGATTGATGCAATGCGTGCTCAATTAGCAACTTTAAAAAATCGTCAAAATAACAAGTAGTAGGGTAAAAATAATGATGACTAAACCAATTGTACTGAGTGGCTGCCAACCGTCAGGTGAATTAACTATTGGTAATTATTTAGGTGCGTTAAAGCAATGGGTTAATATGCAAGATGACCATAATTGTTATTACATGTTAGTTGATCAACATGCGATCACTGTGCGTCCTAATCCAGATGATTTACGTAAAGCCACGTTAGATGGGTTAGCCCTGTATTTGGCTTGTGGTGTTGATCCTCAAAAAAGTACCATTTTTATTCAATCGCATGTACCTGAGCATAGTCAACTGAGTTGGGTGTTAAATTGTTATACCCAGATGGGTGAATTGAATCGAATGACTCAGTACAAAGA
This sequence comes from uncultured Pseudoalteromonadaceae bacterium, assembly GCA_964629005.1. Classification (GTDB taxonomy): domain Bacteria; phylum Pseudomonadota; class Gammaproteobacteria; order Enterobacterales; family Alteromonadaceae. Next base: position 2,437 of record CAZVPC010000173.1, read on the forward strand.
CAAATCACAAAAAGCAGAAGCGAATATGAATGCTGGCTTATTTACCTATCCGGTGTTGATGGCGGCTGATATTTTATTATATCGTGCTGATCGGGTACCTGTTGGTGAAGATCAAAAACAACATTTAGAATTAGCGCGTGATGTGGCGACACGTTTTAATAATCTTCATGGTGATGTTTTTACTGTGCCCGATCCTTATATTCCGGAGCATGGGGCACGAGTAATGAGTTTGTTAGAGCCGACTAAAAAAATGTCGAAATCAGATAATAACACAGGGAATTTTATTGGTTTATTGGAAGATCCTAAAACGATCATTAAAAAAATAAAACGAGCGGTAACCGATTCTGATCAACAAGCACGTATTTATTTTGATATTAAAGAAAAACCGGGTGTTTCCAATTTATTATCGTTACTTTCTTGTTGTACGGGTAAAACCGTTGCTGAAATAGAACCCACTTTTGAAGGCAAAATGTATGGACATTTAAAAGTAGAAGTAGCTGATGCCGTTGTTGCTATGCTCGCACCGATCCAAGAAAAATATCATCTCTATCGCAAAGATCATACCTTTTTAGAACAAGTTATGCGACAAGGAGCTGAAAAAGCATCGCTTCGTGCAAGTAAAGTGATCAGTGCTGTTTATGATGCAGTGGGTTTTATTGCACGTCCTTAAGCTTTGATCATCCCACCGTTTTTCTTCGGTGGGATTTTCGTCAGACCTTAATTTTACTACTCTTTTTGTTGCGCTGCTTTTTCAGCTTTTTTAAATAATTTGCTACTATCGGCAATAAATTCATTCACCGTGGTGTTAGATGAAAATCTAAAGCTAGGGCTCATAATTGTTGCATTATAATCGGGTCGAGTGGTAAATTTAGGTTGTTTACTTAGTTGTAAAACATAACTGCCACCAAACAGAAAGGTAGTGATTGATAATGCAATGATCATCCGACGACGGGCGCTCATGTGAAAGCCAATGTAACAATTTAACCAAATCAAACAAAATGCAAAAACAATTGGTAATAAGGCAATCAGCCAAGCAATGGGCCAATTGCTGGAAAGATTAAATTCAACTATTTCCTCAAAAATATCGCTTAACCACATTAAGTTGAAAAAGGCAAAACTAACGCCTAATTGTGTTAGTACTCGTGCTTCGTGTTTGTTTAAATGAGAAATTAAGGCAATTAAAAATGGCCATAGCGCAAACATTAAACTTATACCTACGGCTCGTACAATAAATTGGGTAAAATTAACTTCACTTGGCTGGTTTAAATAAAACATAAAACCAATAACAGCAGCAAATAATAAAATGCTAAAAGCCAGTACAAAAGGATTGCGCATAAAGTCAAGCATGCCTTCAAAGGGGCTAAAAGGTACGGTTTTTTCGACAGGGTGCTGTGGGAAAACTATTCTAATTTGGCTTTTACCCAAACAAATAATATCGCCTGAATTGATAATATGTTGGTTGGCGTTTTTTTTACCATCAGCCAAAAAACTACCATTAATGCTATCACAATCATTTATTAACCAATGATCACCATTATGTTCAATGATTAAATGTTCAGCACAAATATGCGGATCAGTTAAAATAATATCATTAAAGTATGCACGACCCACTTTAATGGTTTCGCCTGTAAATTTGTGACGACTTAATAATTTCTCGCCACGGCTGATTTCTTCAATAATTATTTCCATGTGACAGACTCCATAAATTTCTTAGTGAATGCCATGGCGGAGTCTTGTTTAACGCCTGAGATAGTGAAATGGCTGATTAATGCTTGATTATTTTTATCTATAGAAGCGGATAAATAGAGGACATCAAAAAGGCCCGGAAATTTTTTGTAAGCACGAGTACAAAAAACAGCCTTAACTTCAATGTTTTTTTCTGTCGGGCTAACTAAATCATGGTGACATTGATACTCTGAAATATCATCTTTACCCGCTTTATTTCCTGCTCCCGCATGTAAAATCTGTTGCTGATAGAGATGGTAGAATTTAAGTACACTTAATTTTTTACTTTTCATGTATTTAAATTCCATATCTATATTTTCAGTGAAAAAATCGGATGAAATATAAGTGTTTTCTTCTAAAGTGCAATTAGCAACGACTAATAAAGCTAAAGCATCATTTTTATCCGCATTTGATTCCCCCCAGCAACGAATAAAGGGAGCATCAATGGTGGGGATCAAGCCATTACCTAACGGCTTTTGTTGCCAAGGGCTTGCTAATAAAGTTGAAATTAATTTCTTTTGGTTATGAGCGAGTTGAGTAGACATTTGTGCTTCAATACTTGTCGGTGGCTTTAGTTGATAAGCTTTAAATAAAGCGAGCAACTTTTGATGAGGCACTAAAAAACCAATTTGATTACCAGAGGTTGCTACATTAATACCAACAACTTGAGCTGAACTATTGACCACAGGACCGCCGCTCATGCCGGGGTTTACAGAACCGGTAAAATGAATTCGATCATTAAAAGAGTCTTTTTTTAAACCATTATATGTTCCCGGCACTACGATCATACCTAGATCGTGGGGGTTTCCTAATGAATATAATTCTTCACCTTTTATGGGTGGTTTTTCTGCAATTTGGAAAAACTCCATGCGGATATTCGTTTCACGTTTAACTAACGCTAAATCATTGATCACATCGACACTTTGTAATGTTAAGGGGGCTTTATTACCGAGGTGATCCATATATTCAATACGATATTTTTGTGGATGACGCGCAAAACTTGACACAACATGGTAATTGGTGGCAATTAAACCATCTTCGGTAATTTGAAATCCTGAACCTATAGATGATTTTTCACCGCTAGCTTTATCAATTAATCTTATTTGATAAAGTGATGGTGCGAGTTGATGAAAAATTTGTTCAGCTTGTTCGGTGCCGTAACTTGCGTAACTGCTCAACAGCAACATAAAAGTAATAATGGCTTTCATTGACGATCCTTATTTTATTCTTGCTTGTATTGTGCCATTGTTAGCTTGATTGTCATTAACAAATATGTGTTTAGTTACATTAAATACGTTAAGCCCTCTAAAAATAGAGATGAAACATTATGGATCAACATTTAGCACCGCAATATTTACTGACAAAGCGTGAAACCATGCTTGATTATCCTTTTGGAGAAGATGTTAAAGTTTTTCGGGTAAAAAATAAAATGTTCGCTACCATCGCATTGGTAACAAACAGGCAAAAGTGCTAAAACAAATGATGAAGTGGTGATCCTCGGTTATTATATGAATAAAACACTATAAACATTAACGCTACTCCTTGCTGTGAGCTTAACTAATTGAAATGTGTATGATATGGAATTTGAAGAACTTAAAAAATATTTATTAGCAAAACCTGAAACTGTTGAAACATTTCCGTTTGGTGACGATGTTCATGTTTTTAAGGTAAAAAATAAAATGTTTGCGTTATTAGGCTGGCGCAATGATTTAATGATGCTAAACCTAAAATGTGATCCCGATGAATCTGTTGCATTGCGTGATATATTTCCTGCAATTACAGAGGGTTATCATATGGATAAAAAGCATTGGATCTCATTATATTTTGACAACACTGTGCCCGTAGGGGAAGTTCAGCGATTAATTGATAATTCATTTTTATTGGTGGTCAGTAAAATGACTAAGAAGGATCAGCAGTCGATACAAATTCACTTTTAGTAATGTTTGATAGCTATCAATAGTGTGCTTTAATCATTTATCTGTATAATTAAATAGATAAGTTATTAAGTTTTTGATGTCTCTTTCAAGGATATTGTAGTAAATGACAACTCAAGCACTCGTTAATCCAGAATTATTA
>CAZVPC010000174.1:0-6183 GCA_964629005.1 uncultured Pseudoalteromonadaceae bacterium
GCGACAGAATTAAAAAATGATAGGTATTTACGCGCTTTATTAAAACAACCGGTTGATTGCACGCCCGTGTGGATGATGCGTCAAGCTGGACGTTATTTACCTGAATATCGTGAATTGCGTTCGCAGGCAGGAGATTTTATGTCATTGTGCCGTAATGCTGAATTAGCGTGTGAAGTAACGATTCAGCCCATCCGTCGTTTTGACTTAGATGCTGCCATTTTATTTAGTGATATTTTAACGATCCCTGATGCAATGGGACTTGGGTTATATTTTGAAACTGGCGAAGGGCCAAAATTTGAGCGCCCCATTACTTGTCGAGCTGACGTTGATAAAATTTCTATCCCCGATCCCGAGGATGAATTAGCTTATGTAATGAATGCAGTGCGTACTATTCGCAAAGAACTAAAAGGGCAAGTTCCTTTGATTGGATTCTCTGGTAGTCCGTGGACATTAGCTACTTATATGGTTGAGGGTGGTAGTTCCAAAGCATTTACTAAAATCAAAAAAATGATGTTTTCAGAGCCTCAAACGCTACACCTATTACTCGATAAATTAGCCAATTCGGTTATTTTATATTTAAATGCACAAATTGCTGCTGGCGCGCAATCGGTCATGGTTTTTGATACTTGGGGGGGAGTGTTATCACCTCGTGATTACAATGACTTTTCGTTGCAATATATGACTAAAATAGTCGATGGCTTAACTCGTCATGCTGATGGTCGTCAAGTGCCGGTTACCTTATTTACAAAAAATGGCGGTCAATGGTTAGAAAAAATTGCGGCAACTGGTTGTGATGCAATTGGCTTAGATTGGACTATTGATATTGAAAATGCCAGAGCACGCGTTGGTGATAAGGTTGCGTTGCAAGGCAATATGGATCCGTCGATGTTATATGCCCCCACTGATCGCATAGAGCAGGAAGTCAGTAAAATTTTAGCTGGTTTTGGTCAAACAAATACGGGTCACGTATTTAATTTAGGTCATGGTATTCACCCTGATGTCGATCCTGCTCACGCCGGACACTTTATTGAATCAGTGCATCGGTTAAGCAAACCATACCATAGTTAATTTACTCATTTTATTGCAATCATTTGCTAAAAAAGGAGCGCTTAGGTTCCTTTTTAATTGTTTTTATTATTTTCTGTTAGTAAGTCGTTTTTAGTATAACTAGGTTATTCAAGAGGATGGGGGATCACCGGTGAATCTATTGTGACGTTTAGGATTATGCATAATTAGACTATAATATATCATGAGTATATACGATAACCATTTATTAGGAACAGCTTATGGTGCCGGTAACAATACAAACGTTATGTTTTTTAGTCATGAGCTTATTTTTATTTTCTTGTCAAAGTTCAGAAATTAAGGTTGGCGCCAACACGGTTAAGCAAGAAAACTCAGTCACCAATATACCTTCTATTATGAAGACGTCAGTAGCTAAAAAAGTGGAGTTTAAAATGATGTGGATGCAAGGACGAGTGCAATTTTTAGATTTTGAAGGTGGATTTTACGGAATTATTACGGACGATGGAAAAAAACTTTTACCGATGAATTTAAAGGCTGAATATCATCAATTGGGTGCAGTGATCCAGTTTAAAGGTTACGTTATGAAAGATGTGGTCACCATTCAGCAGTGGGGAACTCCGTTTAAAATTGCTGAAATAAAATTGCTTAAAGCGGGCAAGCGCGTAGGCAATGAGAACGATTTATAATCACATCAGGTTAGTTCCGCAGTTAACAACTTCCAACTACGTTTTTGCTCCATAAAACATTGTTGCAATTCTTGGTATTTTTTTATCAATTCCGATTTTTCAGCATCAGCAATGAATTGCTCTCGTTTGGCTGCAAATACTTGTTTACGAGTCGCATAATAGTCATTGAGTTTAATAATTAATAAGTCGTATTCACGTTGTAGAAGATTGATCATCTGTTCAGGGTTAGGATGCCGTTTTAATTTTTGTTGGCTAAGTTTTAGCGTCATTGCTAATTTGGCTTTTTCAATTCGATCTTCAGGACTCACCCTAAGCTTTGAGGTGAGTTTTAAATATTCACAGCTTTTGATCAGCCACTTAGTTGGATCAAATTGCCACCAACGAATGCCATTGCGGTAGTCATTTTCAAAAATATGATGAAAATTGTGATATCCCTCCCCGAAGGTTAAAAAAGCTAAAATGCCATTATCACGGGCAGTATTTTTGTCTGTATAGGGTTGTTTTCCCCAAATATGAGCAAGCGAATTGATGAAAAAGGTAGTGTGATGACTCAAAACCAATCGAGTAAAGCCAACTAATAGCAGACTACCAATCATATCGCCAGAGATAAAACCAACTAAAATAGGGATACCAAAATTCATCATGATGGTTAGTAATAAATAGTGTTGATGTTGCCACATTACTATGACGTCTTTATGTAGATCGCGCACATTTTCATAGCTATTATATCGATGTGCTTGATATTCTCTTAACATCCAACCGATATGAGAATGCCAAAAACCCAATTTAGCGGAATAGGGATCTTTAGCATTATTATCAACATGTTTGTGATGAATTCGATGATCTGACGACCAGTGTAAAATACTATTTTGTAGTGCGAAAGCACCGCCTAACGCAAAAATTAGTTTTAGGCTCCAATGCGCTTGAAACGTTTTGTGTGACCATAGTCGATGATAACCTGTAGTAATGGACATACCGCAATAAATAAAACTGAGCAGAGCTACAATGACAATGATTTTATTAAAGCCATGAACAAAGCCCCAATAAGGAGTGCCAAGCATAGCCACCAAAAAAGTGAATATAAAGAGGGTAAGGTTGAGCCAGATAATAGGAGGTTTTTTCATTAATTTTCTACTAATTTTATTAATTGAACTGTTTCAGCGTACACCTGTACGCTGTTTTGTATTTTAGCTAACACATCTGTCCAGTCAAGTAGTCAAACTAAAAAATAATGAATACTTGCGTAAATATTTTCAGTACCATATATCTATATGCACAATTACTAGTAGCACAATATTAGGTTTTTATGAGCGGAATTAGAGCCCAGCAAAAAGAAAAAACTCGTCGTCAATTAATTGATGCGGCGTTAGGGCAGCTGAGCGCTGAGCGTAGTTTTTCTAGTTTAAGTTTACGTGAAGTTGCCAAAGAGGCGGGTTTAGCACCCACGTCTTTTTATCGACATTTTTCTGATATGGATGAATTAGGATTAACGTTGGTTGACGAAGCGGGTTTAACCCTACGCCAACTTATGCGGCAAGCGAGACAACGTATTGAAAATGGTGGTTCTGTTATTCATACCTCGGTACATACATTTATGGAATTTATTGAAAGCAGTGGTAATATTTTTCGATTGCTGTTACGCGAGCGTTCAGGTACTTCAGCAGCCTTTCGTGCAGCAGTTAGTCGAGAGATCCGTTTTTTTACTATGGAGTTGTGCGACTATTTACAACAAGCGAATCAATTAAATGCAGAGGTTGCTTATTTACAGGCGAATGCGGCGGTAACTATTGTTTTTAGTGCGGGCTCTGATGCACTTGACGTGGAAAAACACGAACAACAAGAGTTAATTGATCGCACCATAAATCAATTACGCATTATTGCCCGTGGAGCCTTTGAACTGAGTACTAGAATGAAAACTAAAAAAACATCTTAGTGTCGCATTAAAAAAACACCACATTCAATGTGATCGGTATAAGGAAATTGATCAAATAAGGCAAATTTTTCTATTTTATGGGTTTTAGTTAATTCAATTAAATTTTCATGTAGGGTATGTGGGTTGCATGAAATATAAACTATTTGCTTGAAACGGCTAACAAGTTCAATGCTCTGAGGATCGAGTCCTGCACGGGGTGGATCAACTAAAACAGTATCATAATGGTAAGCTGTTAAATCAAACCCTGCTAGTCTTCTAAATTTTCGTTCACCATTCATTGCTTGGCTAAATTCTTCACTGGACATACGAACAATGTTTATATTATTTTTGTTGTTTGTCTTAATATTAATTTGTGCTGAATGCACAGATGTTTTTGATATTTCAGTGGCGAGGACACGATCAAAATTTTCGGCAAGCGCAATACTAAAATTGCCATTGCCACAATAAAGCTCGATTAAATCACCGCCGTTATTGTGCGTGACTTGCTGCGCCCACAGTAACATTTTTTCATTTACTTCCGCATTAGGTTGCGTGAAGCTATTTTCAACTTGTTGATATTTGTATTTTTTGTCAGCAACTGAAAGATTTTCAAAAACATGGTCTTTACTAATAACAAATTTTTGTTTTTTAGCTCGACCAATAATATTTATAGGAGCAATGGCAGACAACTTAGCTTTTAGTTCTAACGCCGCTTTTTGCCAACAGTCATCGAGTTGTTTGTGATAAAGCAAACTAATTAGTAACTCGCCACTTAAAGTTGAAAGAAAATCCACTTGAAATAATCGTTGCCTTAGTATTTCAATGGTTTTTATTTCACTGAGTAATGCGGTCATTGCTTGGTTGATCAAGACACTAGCAACAGGAAAATAATCAACTCTAAATTTCTGTTTGGTTTTGCTATCAAACATTATGTAGTAAAGATCGTCACCTTGATGCCAAAGCCTAAATTCAGCACGTTGCCGATAATTTATTGGCTTTGAGGTGAAAACATCAAAAGTTGGTAAGGAAAATTCAGCAAATAAATCAGCAATTTGTTGTTCTTTTGCAATTAACTGTTGTTGATAATTATTTGGTTGAATGTGGCTGAACATAAAGCATCCTTATTGACGTTTGAGCGCAGATTTTAACGACGTTTATAGCTTTGTCTAGTGATTTTAATTAAAGCTCAAGATTTTTTTAGCTAGGCCGATAACATCTTATCACCAACCAAGAGAGTTTTATGATGACAAATATAAGCGATCAACTTGGGCTGGGGTCGTTATTTGCTCCTCAAAAAAGGCAAATCGACAAAAATGATGTACCAAGCTCACTGAATAAACCCATGCCGCTAGCATTACAGAGCGATAAATTTTCAACTCACGACAGTGCAACTATTGGAACTCAGTTGTTGTATCAGGCAATCTCATTACGATTCTCAACTTTTTCATCAAAGCAAATTAAACTGGGATCACCTGACGTTGTTAATCAACCAGCCAATGTTTTCGATTTTAAAGCGGTGGCGAACAACGTGTTAGATTTTGTTAAAACGACATTAAGTAAAGCTAAGGCAGAAGGTGCTAGTGATGAAAAAATGTCGCAATTATTCAAACAAGCACGTTCTGGTGTCGAACAAGGATTTAATGATGCATTAGGTGAATTAAAAAGCATTGCTGTATTTGACTCGTCACTTGCGGACGCTGTTGGAAAAAGCCGTGATTTGATTGATCAAGGTATCAACAAACTAGAGAAAGCCCTAAACCCCAATGCTTCTTCATCAATAAATGCAGGCAATATTCAATCTCAGCTTAATTATTCAAGTGATTCTATTTTAAAATCTTCACAAACGAGCGACTTAACTATCAGAACGACTGATGGTGACATTGTTACCATATCATTCAATAAGTACCAACAAAATAGTGCCGCACAGCAATTGGCTTATACTAATAACGGAACATCAACGCAACTTAATTTTCAATCATCACAGTCTTCGTATCAAGAGATGAATTTTTCATATTCAGTTCAAGGCAATATAGACGCAGGAGAAAAAAAGGCTATTGACACACTTATCAGTGATATTAGTAAAGTTCAAAAATCGTTTTTTAATGGTAGCCTTGATAAAGCTTTTGAAAAGGCAACTAAGCTAGGTTTTGATGGTAGTCAAATATCAGCATTTAATTTAGATTTACAGCAAACTCAAACGTCTGTTGTAAGTCAAAAATATAATGCGATAGCTAAAGTTAATGAACATGATGATAAAGAACTTAAACGGTTAGCTAAACCTGTCGTTGATTTTGCTAATCAAATGAAAGCGGTACGCGATAATGTGGTTAATATATTTGGCTATGACAAGAGTAATAATGAAGAGCAACAACTGCAACAGTTACTCAATAGCATTTTTAATGCTGAATTTGGCTCACAAAAGAGTATGCAAGAAAAATTTAATAATTTTATAAAGAAAATTGGTTAAAAATTGCCACTAAAAAAAGCCCACGTGAAGTGTGGGCTTTTTTTGTTTGCCCAGCGAAGCTGGCAAACCCGATAGGCTGAAAGAAGCCTTAT
>CAZVPC010000175.1:0-2348 GCA_964629005.1 uncultured Pseudoalteromonadaceae bacterium
ATTACTCTGCTATTTCACAAATCAGTAACAAAATTATTAAGAAGTTACTTGATCAAACTGTTTAGATATTATTATTATAGTTAACTGGTCGGACATTTGAATTAGGCATAAACATGGTTTTGAAAGTTGCACATAAAGTTATTATTGGCTTTGCGGTTATCTTATTACTGCTGTTGTTTTCTAGTATTAGCTCTATGGGAATTTTAAGTGATATAAAAGCATCAACTGCTGAGGTTGATAAATTTGCCTTACCGATACAAAAAAATGGTAATACCGTACAAAAACAATTATTAAAACAGGCAAAATCGTCAGCATTAATTTCTACCATACCAACGGTTGCTGCAATTGAACAATTGAGTAAACAGTTTACTCAACAAGGTAAATTATTGACTGAACATACCTTGTTAATTGATCAAATGTTACATGTTTTCCCTAACATTAAGAGTCTAAAAGAGTTTAAAAAAGCTTATAAAAACTATACTCAAGCCGTGCATAACATGTTTTCGTTTCGAACAGGAGAAATAAAGAAAACGGCTAAGTTAGCTGCACAGCAAAAAGCACTTTACGATATGTTAGATGAAGCAAGTGCTATTTTGGGGGATTTGTCTTATTTAGAAGATGCTAAGCATCAACGACAAATTGATCGAATTGTTGGCTCTGCCAATCAAATTGAAGGTTACCTCTTTAATTTGACTGATTCAACTAAAGCAATTATTTCAATCAACAGTATTAACAAAGTTAAAAAAGCTCAAGAAAGCATTAATTTTGGTATTGATAATATTGATCAGAATCTTATTTTTTTGAGTCGTTTAGGTGAAGATTATAACACCGACGGTTTAATTGAGCAGTTTGTTGAGCAATTTAATAAGTCAAAAGCCATGCTGCAAGGAGATGGTAATTTATTTACTTTAAAAGTTGCCCAACTTGAGCAAAAAAATTCACTTAGTGAGTCATTTAAACGTTCCGAGCAATATATTAAAATTTCGATCACTGCCATTGATCATTTTCTTCAAGCTGTTGATAAAAATTTAGAGCAATTACAAGCAGATGTTTTTGATAATGTTGCCCAAGGAAATATAGAAACCCTAGTTATTTTAGTGGTGTTATTTGTTACCGGTGCAGGCATTGCTTTTGCAACTATTCGAGCAATGATTGGCCCATTAAAACGTATTAACAACGTATTATCCTTTATTGCCAAAGGCGATTTATCACGGCAGTTAACGGTTCATGCTGATGATGAATATGGCGAACTGTCTAAAAATGTTAACTTAGTTGTTGCTGATTTAAGAAAACTGATCACTGAAATCACCGAAAACACTCATTTGCTTAACAGTGCGGCTGAACAATCAAGTGAAAAAATAGCACAAGTCACTGATTCATTAGCATTACAAAAATCTACTATCGAACAAGTCACTGTGATCACCGATGAATTGGGGCAAAGTGCAGATCACATTTTAGCTAAAGCAAATGATGCTGAACAGCAAATGAATAGTGCTTTAACTCAAAGTAATGAACTTGAAAGTACCGCGAATATTACCAATGAAAGAATGCAATCTTTGGTTGCTATGTTAGATGAAACCACCCAAGTGATGACAGTTTTACAGCAAGAGTCTACTAATATCAGTGGTATTTTAGAAACTATCCGCAGTATTTCCGATCAAACTAATTTATTAGCGTTAAATGCGGCAATTGAAGCTGCTCGTGCGGGTGAGGCAGGTAGGGGGTTTGCTGTCGTTGCTGACGAAGTTCGTTTGCTAGCAAGTCGAACACAAGAGTCGGCTACTGAAATTCAAACCATGATCGAATCGTTGCAAAATCAAACGGAAAAAGCGGTTACCGATATCACCAAGGGTAAAAATGAGGCAAACAATTGTCAAGACCATACCGATCACTTACTACAAACTTTATTATTAATCACTCAAGCTATTGAAAAAATGCATCAAATGAGTAGTGATATTTCAGTCTCAGCTACCCAGCAAAATAGTTTGAGTGCTAATATTAATCAAAGTATTAACGAGGTGGTTGATCTAAGTCAGCAAAGTAGTGATAAATCATCTTCAACCTTAGCATATAGCAAGCAGGTTGCGGACTTAGCTGAAAAACTACACAACTCAATAGGTACGTTTAAAGTATCGTAATCGATTAGTTTTAGGCGTTGTAGCCGAGGCTTTAGTCGCAAAACAGAACAAATTATTACTGTTGCTTTGCTCGTGATACTGATACTGAAATAAATCCAGCATGACGGTTTTTTACAATCATCAGGCATGACGAATTTATCCGTTACCACGCGGAGCGAGGGAACGAGTTATTTTTTACAATCAACTATATGACGGTTTCATCTAAATGAC
>CAZVPC010000175.1:2448-4022 GCA_964629005.1 uncultured Pseudoalteromonadaceae bacterium
CGAGGGAACGAGTTATTTTTTACAATCAACTATATGACGGTTTCATCTAAATGACTGTTTATTCGTACTCGATGGGATCAACAATTTTATTTTCATTAAAGGCTTCTAACCGTTCTTGGCAAGCCCCACATTTGCCACAGGCTTTTTCACGACCGTTATAGCAGGTCCAAGTGTCGCTATAATTTAGCCCCATGCTTATGCCATCGGCTAAAATAGCAATTTTATCTACATTCAAATAGGGACTGAATATTTCTACCGCTTCATAATTAGCGATCATACAAACATCGTTCATTTTTTTTACAAATTCAGGGCGACAATCAGGATAAATGGCATGATCACCTGAGTGAGCACCATAATAAACTTGGCTTGCACCGACAGAAACGGCATAAGCAACAGCTAAAGATAACAACACCATATTACGGTTAGGTACTACGGTTGATTTCATATTTTGTGCTTCATAGTGCCCTTCGGGTATATCAATGTCATCAGTTAAAGATGATCCGGCTAACAGTTGGTTTATAGCTGATATATCAATAACTTTATGATCAACGTTAAGGTTTTCACAGACAATACGGGCGCATTGCAGTTCTTTCACATGGCGTTGACCATAATCAAAAGAGAGCGCATATACTTTTTTACCATCTTTTAATGCACGGTTTAATACGGTGAATGAGTCCATGCCGCCTGAATAAATTACCACAACTTTTTCAGTCATTTAATTTGTCTCTTGAGGTATAATCATAAATTGAGCGTGATTTTACTCGATTTAGTGAGTAAAAATCTAACAAAAATGATAAAAATTTAATAAAAGTAGCAAAAGGCTGTATAAATATATAATGAATGTTCGTTACCAAATTAATGAATTATTTGAAACTATTCAGGGTGAAGGTTTTTTTACCGGACAACCGTCTATTTTCATTCGTCTACAGGGTTGTCCAGTGGGCTGTGCTTGGTGTGATACTAAACATACTTGGGAAATAAATAATAATGATCAAGTTATTGTTGCAACAATGCTTACTAAATCACAAGAGTCACAGCAATGGTCAAATTTATCAATTGAAGAAATTTCAACTGTTATTGTCGAGCAAGGCTATCAAGCAAAACATATTGTGATCACCGGTGGTGAGCCATGTATGGTTGATTTAACCCCGTTGTGTATTGCTTTTGAACAATTGGGTTTTAGCTGTCAAGTTGAAACGTCAGGTACTTTTGATATTAGCGTAACTGAAAATTGTTGGGTAACTGTTTCTCCTAAGGTTAATATGAAAGGTGGCTATAAAATTTTAGATGCGGCGATGCAACGTGCTAATGAAATTAAACATCCCATTGCGACTGAACAACATGTTGATGATTTGAAAGCCTTGCTACTCACACATAAGATTGGCAATACGCCCATTTATTTACAGCCTATTAGTCAAAAAAATCGTGCTACCGAGCTAGCGATAAAAACCTGCATAGAAAATAATTGGCGATTATCGGTACAAGTACATAAATACATAGGTATTGAATAAAGCAGTTGTATCGGATTTGTACTCATATACTCATGTTTTTTAAAATTCAACAATGTTCTCTAC
>CAZVPC010000175.1:4122-6164 GCA_964629005.1 uncultured Pseudoalteromonadaceae bacterium
GTCATCGCTTTCGACGGCTAATTGAATTTTTTGTTGATATTCATCGATATGCATATCTAAATGAATATCTCGACAGCACGCGGGGCATTCATCGTAATAATTTTGATCACCGGCACTGCTGTCTATGGTGATGTATATGTGGTGTCCACAATGAGGACAATTAATTTTTTTATCGGTAATATCTTTAGGCATATTGCCTCCTAATAATTATATTATTGTTCGGTTTAAATAAACTAGTTAAGATGAAATACCGCGAGTTTACCTATATTATGGCTCTAAATTTACAAACCGCTAAGTTTTCGTGAAATAAATATGACAAAAAAATTGCTTTGTTAGCTTAGTTTTGTTGCTGTACATTAATCAAATGATCAGTTAATCTTGCGCCTTTTATAATCACATTAATAAGTTAGCGGAAATCCTTAACCTCAACAATCAAAGTACGGTTGCTGATTGTTAAGTTGACGCGATTGTTTTTGGTAACATTTTAATACAAATAAGTGGCATTTCGTGAGTGTCACCACTGTTTAAAGGAAATTTCATGCCCGTTATAACTCTCCCTGATGGTTCTACTCGTTCTTTTGACAATGCTGTGTCTGTTATGGATGTTGCCCTTGATATTGGACCTGGTTTAGCCAAAGCAACTATTGCTGGTCGTCTTGATGGTGATTTAGTGGATGCTTGTCAACTAATTGAAACTGATGCTAGTCTACAATTGATTACCAGTAAAGATGACGATGGCTTAAACATTATTCGCCATTCTTGTGCCCACTTATTAGGCCATGCGATCAAACAATTATGGCCAAACACCAAAATGGCGATAGGGCCAACTATCGACAATGGTTTTTATTATGACGTCGATTTAGATCATTCTCTTTGTGAAGATGATTTAATAAAACTTGAAAAACGGATGTTAACGTTAGCAAAAACTAATTATCAAGTAATCAAAAAAGTGGGTTCATGGCAACAAGCTCGCGAGGCTTTTGCAACGCGTGGTGAAACCTATAAAATTGAAATTTTAGACGAAAACATTGCGCAAAGTGATAGGCCAGCGCTTTATCATCATGAAGAATATATTGATATGTGCCGTGGCCCGCATGTACCCAATATGCGTCATTGCCATCACTTTAAATTAATGAAACTTGCGGGTGCTTATTGGCGTGGTAATTCAGACAACAAAATGTTGCAACGCATTTACGGCACAGCTTGGGCTGATAAAAAGCAACTTAAAGCGTATATTCAGCGCTTAGCCGAAGCAGAAAAGCGCGATCACCGTAAAATTGGTAAAACCCTTGATTTATTCCATTGGCAAGAAGAAGCGCCGGGCATGGTGTTTTGGCATAATGATGGTTGGACAATTTATACCGAATTAGAAAAATTTATTCGTGAAAAATTACACGAATATGACTACGACGAAGTCAAAGGTCCATTGATGATGGACAGAGTGCTTTGGGAAAAATCAGGTCACTGGGATAAATATGCCGAAAACATGTTTACCACGGTTTCAGAAAAACGTGAATATGCTATCAAACCGATGAATTGTCCGGGTCATGTACAAATATTCAATCAAGGGCTTAAATCATACCGTGACTTACCCCTACGTATGGCTGAATTTGGCTGTTGTCATCGTAATGAGCCATCAGGTGCATTACATGGCTTGATGCGAGTACGTGGTTTTACGCAAGATGATGCGCATATTTTCTGTACTGAGGCGCAAGTGCAAGATGAAGTAAGTAGCTGCATTAAAATGGTTTATGATGTTTATAAGTCATTCGGTTTTGAAGATATCATGGTAAAATTATCAACGCGTCCTGATAAACGTATTGGTTCAGACGAAATTTGGGATAAAGCTGAACTTGGATTAGCGCAAGCATTGCAAGACAATAAAATCAATTTTGATTATTTACCAGGCGAAGGTGCATTTTATGGCCCTAAAATTGAGTTTACCTTAATGGATTGCTTAGGTCGTTCTTGGCAATGTGGTACAGTACAACTTGATTTTGCTTTACCCGAGCGTTTAGGCGCAACTTATGTTGGTGAAGATA
>CAZVPC010000176.1:0-6101 GCA_964629005.1 uncultured Pseudoalteromonadaceae bacterium
AAAAAATATCATGTGGAATGGTCTAGTGAGCAGCGAAATATTGTTTTGGTTAGTAATGGTTAAATAAATGGCAGCCAACAGGAAAACGCTATTGTGTAAATTCTTTAAGTTTAAACTTTGTTAAAAAAATTAAAATTTAGGTACCTTGAAAATGCCTTGTTCAATTTTATCTAAGGTGTTTTCAGCAACTTTATTTAAAAACGAACTATTTAATTTATGTGACTTACCATATTTTTCAACACTTTCTTTGCCAAGATCGATGTCTTTAGGGGCATATAAGCTTAAAACTTTAAGCCATATATAACCTTGCTTATATTCTTTTTTATGGGTAAAAATACTGGTTAATGATTTAAATATTTCGGTATTTATGGTTTCGTCCGCTTTATATAATTCAAGGGCATGAAATAATAAAGCTAAGGTTTTTTTTGAATTAATTTTAGTATAATAAGTGGCTAAATTTAATTGTGATTCTGGTGTTTCGAGCAACGCACTACCTTCCTGTTTCAAAAATTTAGCTAAAGCAACATTATTTAAATATCGTGTCCAATGAAAATAGAGTAAATAAGGATGCTCTGACTTGGCGGTTTGCAGTGAAAGTTCTTTAATTCTTGCTTTTGCCTTGATTAAATTATCAATACGTTTTGTTTTTTTCTCTTTTAGTTTGATATGTTCAATTTGAGAAGCAAGCGACATACATTTTACATAGTGCTCATACGCTATGAGCAATTCATATTTTTGTAGATCTTTTTTGGTGGTATTTAAATTAACATTAGCGAATATAGTGGCTTTTCGTTCTTTCTTACAATAATTGTCTTCTTGTAGTTCAGCGCATATTTGTTGATTTTGTTCGCATGTTTTCGCTAAATTAGGCCCTTTTTCGCAGCCAACTAAGACAAAAGGTAATAACCATAATAATTTTGTTAAATTCATTTATTTTCCCAAGTAATAATACTTGTAACTAGTGGCGTATTATTTCAGCTTCGATTACAATATGCGCCGAATTATCAATCAAGCTATATTCATATCAACTTTTTATTCATAAGCTAATATGAATAATAGACTAATGTTTAACTGACTGAAATAAAAGGTTTACATAATGACTTCTCATCTTGAGGAAAAATATCAAACTAGTTGGCAAGAACGACAAACTTTTGCTGAAAACATGCAGCCACTGATAGGTCAACTTTTTAGAAATAAAGGCATAGAAATTTCAATTTATGGTCGTCCATTAGTCAATGCGTCTGCTATTGATATAATTAAAGCACATAAATCGGTTACTTTGCATGAAGAAAGTAAATTGCGTTTGCGTGAAAGTTTTCCTTTTGTTGAAACGCTAAGTAAAATGCCACTGTCCCCAGCACGTATTGATGTTGGTAAACTTGCTTATCGTTATCTTTTTCAAGGCGGTGCTAATGGTTTATCTATTGAGCAATATTTAGAAAAAGAATTGATTGAAATAAGAAAAAATGCTCAACAACAAGAATCACAAGACGTTGTTTTATATGGTTTTGGTCGTATTGGACGCTTATTAGCTCGATTATTGATTGAGCGTGCAGGTCCGAGT
The DNA here is from genome assembly GCA_964629005.1 of uncultured Pseudoalteromonadaceae bacterium. Classification (GTDB taxonomy): domain Bacteria; phylum Pseudomonadota; class Gammaproteobacteria; order Enterobacterales; family Alteromonadaceae. Next base: position 1,565 of record CAZVPC010000176.1, read on the forward strand.
TCAAAGTTGAATTTGCGTGCTATAGTACTTCGTCCAGGTAACGGTGAAGATTTAGAAAAACGTGCTAGCTTATTACGACGAGACTCGGTTCATGGTGCTTTTAACGGTAGCATTACCATTGATAAAGAAAACAATGTTATTAAGGCTAATGGTGCTTTTATTAAAGTTATTTATGCTAAATCACCGAGCGAAATTGATTATACAGCATACGGTATCAAAAATGCTTTGGTTGTTGATAACACCGGTATTTGGAGTGATGAGGAAGGTTTAGGTCAACATTTACAATCTAAAGGTGTTGAAAAAGTATTATTAACAGCGCCGGCTAAAGGTGATATCAAAAATATTGTTTATGGTGTTAACCAAGACATGATTTTGCCAGAAGACAAGATAATTTCAGCAGCCAGTTGTACTACTAATGCGATAACACCCGTACTAAAAGCAATAAATGATAAATTTGGTATTCGTAATGGCCATGTTGAAACAATCCATTCCTATACCAATGATCAAAATTTAATTGATAATTATCATAAAGCGCCACGTCGTGGTCGTAGTGCGCCTTTAAATATGGTTATTAGTACGACAGGTGCGGCTAAGGCGGTAGCTAAAGCATTACCAGAGCTTAAAGGTTTACTAACAGGAAATGCTATTCGTGTTCCTACACCGAATGTTTCAATGGCGATCATGAATTTAAACCTTAAAGAAGCGACGTCAAAAGAAGACTTAAATAACTATTTACGTCGAGTGTCATTAGACTCTGATCTACAAAACCAAGTTGATTATACGGCATCAAATGAAATTGTTTCCACTGATCTAGTTGGCTCTCGTTATGCTGGGGTGGTTGATTCACAAGCGACCATTGTTGATGCTGATCGCGCGGTATTATATGTATGGTATGACAATGAATTTGGTTATAGTTGTCAGGTAATTCGAGTTATGCTTGAAATGGCTGGAATTAACGTACCAACCTTACCGATAAAATAAGTTAAGGTATCATCAACAAAAGGCGCTTAATTGCGTCTTTTTTTAATAAAACATAATAAATTAAATGCAGCGAGCAGGTTTTGGTAACCCTGCTATTTTAGTCGCTTGTTTTGCTGGCCCCTCTGGAAACAAACGGTATAGGTAACGACTATTAGCCTTTTCTTCGCCGAGTTCTTGTTTCATCGCTTTGGTTAACGCTCTTATTGCCGGTGATTTTTTATAAGTTAAATAAAAATGACGTACGAATTCAATCACTTCCCAATGCTCATTAGTTAACGTGATTTTTTCTTGTTCGGCGATGACAATGGCTAACTCTTTATGCCATTGTAAATGATCTACTAAGTAACCTTGTTTGTCAGTTTCAATAGGTTGTTGATTAAAATATAAAGTCATTGCCAAGTTATTACTGAATGGTATTTAAAAATTAGGGTATTTAATTCGCTAAAGGAAATAGCAGAATTTGTTAACGTGCTGTTAATCGCTCGTGCTTGTATATGCTTATGAATAAAGTAAAGATTGTTTTCATTAAATGTAGACAATAGAGCATGTTTAATATTATAACAGCCATCGTCAATAAGTACTAAAGCATCATCATCATTAAAAACTTGAAGACACTGCATTAGCTCATTACTTTGATAAGCGCTGGTTCGAACTAAATGTAAAATAGACATAGGTTAAAACCTTAATATAATGCTATGTTGTCGCAGTTTTAACGAAAATTCAGCTGTTGATAATAATTGGACATTATCAACATGAAATTTTGTTGTTAAGGCACGCTCTTTTAGTGAGGCTTTGCAAGCATAAAGGTTTTCAACATCATAATATTGTAATGCCGAAAAAGTGGCTAAATAGTCTTTGGCTTGAATAATATCAGCTTGCTGTGCGAGTATTAATTGCCTTACCCCTTCGCCTTGAAAAAACAGCGATACTTTTTGTTCGAAAGAACCAAAGATCAAAGCTACATCTAATGCTTCTCGTCCATGTGATGAACCAAACGAGCTATGGCTAGATATTATTGCAATAGATGTTTTTTTCATAAGTATTTTCTTATTATCAGCCATTTAAATAAAATTCATTATAACTGTAATATTCTATCCGCTTGATTAGCTAATTCAACTAATTCTCCTAACCCTGAAATGGTAAAAGCAGGATCAATATTTTCAGTATCAGTATCAGCAACCAATAAACCGCGTTTTTCGCCGGCGGTAACACAAAGATGTAGTGGTAAATTATAGTGTTGGTGCAACTGTCGCCAAGCGTTTAAACATTGAAATTCATCCGTTGGTATTTCAATGTTTTTATTCGCGTTTATAACGCCATTTTGATAAAAAAATACCCCTATTACATCGACTCCTTGTGTTAGCGCAGCAGTAATAATATTTATTGCTGTTACTGTTAAGTTGTCTAAAGGTGAGCTAGTTACAATAACCGCGAGTTTTGTCACTTGTGCTCCGATCGTCCTGTGATTAAAAATAAAAAGCCCTGATACATTAAAATGTCAGGGCTTAGCTGTTTTTATGGCTCAAGGTTAATTTTAACCTAAACGTTAATCGTCACCACCAAAAATACCAAGAATACTTAGTAAATGAACAAAAATATTATAAACATTTAAATATAAAGAAACGGTTGCGCGGATATAATTAGTTTCACCACCATGAATAATTCGACTGGTATCAAACAAAATCAACCCCGACATGATCATAATAACCGCAGAACTAACAGCTAAAGATATTGCGGGTATTTGGAAAAATATGTTGGCTAAGCTGGCAACTAAAACAACAATTAAGCCGACCATCAAAAATCCACCCATAAAGGAAAAATCTTTTTTACTGGTTAGCGCGTAACCTGATAGCGCAAAAAATATTAAGGCTGTTCCACCTAATGCTTGTAAAATTAATGAACCACCATTTGGCATTGCTGCATAAAAATTTAGTATAGGGCCTAATGCTCCCCCCATTAAACCAGTAAAGGCAAAAATCCAAAAAATACCGCTCGCTTTCTCTGCGTTTTTATTAACGACAAACATTAAGCCAAAAGCAACTAACATCATGACTAAAGATGCTATGTGCGACACACCGACAGCCATAGAAATACCGGCTGTTACCGCACTAAAAGCAAGGGTCATTGATAACAACATGTATGTATTTTTTAATACTTTATTAATTTCAATGCTAGTGCTTCTACTTGCTGTTTGAAAACCCATATTAGATTGCATAATCATTCCTCTGAAAATTTATTTACTAGTTATTAGATGGGGGTAATAGTTTGAAGTTCAACTTTAACTGTTATCAAATGAGAATTATTTAATAAAACAATTCAATTTACCACCACTAAATGATTTATAGCCTAAAAAGTAACTAAGGTAAATCATTAAGACATATTATGACACTATAAATTGTTTAATAACAAGGTTAACTTTGCTGATACTGATTTATAATTTGTTTCTTTTTGTAACAATCTATGCTGTGATCATTGAGCATGCCGCAAGCTTGCATGTGTGCGTAACAGATAGTTGAACCGACGAATTTAAAACCGCGTTGTTTTAAGTCTTTACTCCATGCATCAGATTCTGGGCTAGTAGCAGGGTAGTCTGCTAATGTTGAAAATTTATTTACAATCGTTTTGTGGTTAACGAATGCCCACATGTATTGGCTAAAAGTACCAAATTCATTTTGTATTTCAATAAAACGCTGCGCGTTATTGATTGCGGCGTTAATTTTTGCACGATTACGGATGATCGCAGCATTTAACATTAACTCTTCAACGTTACCTTGATCAAAATTAGCGACTGTTGGAATATCATAATTAGCAAAGGCTTGTTGATAACCTGCTCGCCTTTTTAATATGGTATACCAGCTTAATCCTGCTTGTGCTGATTCTAGGGTTAAGAATTCAAAAATTTTTTGATCATCATGAACAGGAACGCCCCATTCTTCATCATGGTATTTAACATAATCGGGTTTACTGGTATCTAACCATGGGCAACGACATAGATTGTTATTTGACACAATTGATTAAGCCTTATAATAAAAGTTGATTGAATTGCCAACAAAGTGGTGGTTTTTTTAGCAAACAGTCTATTTTTGTGAATTAATTCTTTACAAGTTAATTTCGACACTTTAATATTCGCACCGTCTTTAAGCAAGTAACGTTTTTAGACATTTGGTGAGATGGCTGAGTGGTCGAAAGCACCGGTCTTGAAAACCGGCAAGGGTTTGTAGCCCTTCTAGAGTTCAAATCTCTATCTCACCGCCACATTAGAAAAGCCACTGCATTTATTGTAGTGGCTTTTTGCTATTTGAATAAATAATAGAGAAAGAAAGGGTTTGTAGCATGTTACCTACAACAAGAGTTCAAATCTCTATCTCACACTCAACTGATTAGTTATAACCTTTATTTTTGACTCTGCTGTATTGAATTAATGGCTACAGCTATTTCAAAATATATAATAGAGTAAAAGAGAATTGCATTTTCCACAAAAACTTATTTTATTCGTTATTGACGCTTAAATTTGTGAGACATGTCTTACAATAATGTGCGAAATAATACTTTTTAT
>CAZVPC010000177.1:0-6092 GCA_964629005.1 uncultured Pseudoalteromonadaceae bacterium
TACAGTTAGCACAGGCGCTTACTATTTTAGTCAACCGAGGACAAATTAAAATTCCACACCTACTCAAGGCGACTAGCACCATACAATTAACTCAAATAAATGAAAAAATCACCACTGAGGTGCTCACAGAAGCGGTAACTTATGATGAAAAAGCCCCCATTATATTAAAAGACCCAAACCATTGGGGTATTCTGTTAAATGCGATGCATAATACCATTCAAAAAAAACACGGCACTGGCCATTATGCTTTTATCGGTAGCCACTATGACGCCGCAGGAAAAAGTGGTACTGCACAAGTTGCTAACAAAGCTCAAAACACTAGTTATATTGCCAAAAATGTACAAGAAAACAAACGTAACAATGCCATGTTCATTGCCTTTGCCCCCTACGAATCTCCTGAGATTGTTGTTGCCGTTGCTATTGAAAACGTTGCTAAAGGTGGTGGTGGCACCAATGCAGGGCCAGTGGCACGTCAAATTATGGATCAATATTTTGGTAAACGAACCTTCTCCAGCAAAATCCTTCAATTGCCTAAAGGGGTGCAATAATGCGTAGTAGCGGACATGATCACCAACAGCAATATTCACTCTGGCAACGCTTACATATCGACATGCCTTTACTATTAGGCTTGTTATCTTTGATGACGTTAGGTTTATTTGTTGTTTATAGTGCTGGCGGACAAGAACTTGATATTGTTATTCGACAAGTCATTCGTTTGGGGATCTCCTTAGCCGTTATGCTCGCTATTGCTCAAATACCTCCCTTAACTTATCAAAAATGGGCGGTACCCATGTTTATTATTGGCGTATTATTGTTGATTTCAGTGTTACTTTTCGGCCATATTGGAAAAGGTGCTCAGCGCTGGATAGATCTTAAATTCATGCGTTTTCAACCCTCTGAAGTGATGAAGTTAATCGTGCCAATCATGATCGCTTGGTTCATCAGCCAATACGACTTACCGGCAAAATTAGGCAACATCTTTATTGCTTTTATTTTAGTGTTAATACCGACATTACTGATCGCCAAACAACCGGATCTTGGTACCGCATTATTAATTGCTAGTTCAGGTATTTTTGTTATTTTTCTTGCTGGTGCCAGTTGGAAATTAATTGCCACTTGTGTTGGCTTAGCCTCAGCATTTACCCCAGTTTTATGGATATTTTTGATGAAAGATTATCAAAAACAACGAGTACTCACTTTTTTAAATCCAGAGCAAGATCCACTTGGCTCGGGTTACCATATTATTCAGTCTAAAATAGCCATTGGCTCCGGTGGTTTACATGGCAAAGGCTGGTTACTTGGTACTCAGTCACAATTGGAATTTTTACCAGAACGCCATACAGACTTTATTTTTGCTGTTTTTAGTGAAGAATTTGGTTTAATTGGTGTTAGTGTACTCTTATTCGTTTATTTAGCCATTGTGATGCGTGGTCTTTGGATAGCAAGCAATGCCCAACATGCTTTTACCAAACTATTAGCGGGCAGTTTAACGTTAACATTTTTTGTTTATGTTTTTGTTAACATCGGCATGGTTTCAGGTTTATTACCCGTAGTTGGTGTACCATTACCTTTAGTGAGTTATGGTGGCACGTCAATGGTTACCTTAATGGCTGGATTTGGCATAATTATGGCGGTAGGAACTCACCGACGATTTAATGCTTAAAACATAACAATATAAAAACAGTAAACATGATAAAAAAAATAATCATCTATAGTTTAATTTTGTTAACAAGTGCTTGTTCAACTTATTATGGACGTTATCAACACAAATACGATAGTACTCCTGCTCGAATACCAACCTCGGCTGAGTTAGTTGATGCGACTCCACATGCTGAAATTAAATCGCGAGGTGGAAACATTGATTACACCGTGCGTGGGAAATCATATCAAGTATTAGCGACAGCAGATAATTTTGAACAAACGGGTATTGCCTCTTATTATGGACAAAAATTTCATGGCCATTTAACCTCTAACGGCGAAATTTATAATATGTATAGTATGAGTGCGGCTCATAAATCGTTACCCTTACCTAGTTATGTTAAAGTAACCAATACGGATAATAACAAAAGCGTAATAGTTCGGGTTAACGACCGAGGCCCTTTCCATCAAAATCGCATTATTGATTTGTCCTACAGCGCAGCCTATAAATTGGGCATGCTAAAAACAGGCACGGCTCCGGTAAAAATCACCGCCATCACTCAATTTGTCAAACAAGTAAGCAAGCATCCTACAACAAGTATTGACTTACCTGTAATTAATACCACGGTGACTCAAACATCAGCCACAACAAAAAACAATACAGATTTAACCAATAAAAACAATTACTTCATTCAAGTTTTCGCCACTCAAAACAATATAAAAGCCAAAAATACTGCCTCCGCGTTAAGTGCTTTATACCAATTACCCGTTACTTGGTTGCAAAACAATGGAATTTTTCGCGTACAAATAGGTCCAATCAACGGTACTGAAGAAAGTAGTTTATTATTAACTAATTTACGAAAAAATGGCTATCCTCAAGCTTTTCTTCGCAAAACAACCCCTTAAATTAACAATAACAACATAGACCATTTATTTAAGCTGTAGAAGTGATACAATATTTTCCAATTTTTCATCGCTATCTTTTTTTTTGCTGTCTAATGTAGATAGCTATGGTGAAACGCTTTATGAACCCTTATTTTCAAGACACATGGCGAGTAGTATGACCAAGATAACCAAGAAACTTATCAATCTTTTAGCTTCCACAGCCATAGTTGTAGCAAATCTCAGCCAAGCTACAGTTATTATCCCAAAATCTCCAGAAATCAATGCGAAAGGATATATATTAATTGACTACACTACCGGTAAAGTTATTGCCGAAGGTAATGCCGATGTTCAATTAGAGCCAGCAAGTTTAACCAAAATGATGACCAGTTATGTGATCGGCAAAGAGCTTCAGTCAGGTAATATTTCTAATGATGACAAAGTGCTGATCAGTGAAGCCGCTTGGGCCAAAAAATTTCCTGACTCATCAAAAATGTTTATTGAAGTCGGTACTGAGGTCTCTGTTCGTCTGCTCAACCAAGGTATTATTGTGGCATCAGGTAACGATGCTTGTGTTGCCATGGCAGAGCATATTGCCGGTAGTGAAAGTGCCTTTGCCGATTTAATGAATGCTCATGCTAAACAACTCGGTATGAATTCAAGTTTTTTTGAAAATAGCCATGGTTTGCATAGTGCAAATCATGTGACAACTCCACGTGATATGGCAACATTAGCAACAGCAATTATTCGTGAGGTACCAACTGAATACGCCATTTATAAACAAAAATCGTTTACCTATAATAATATCAAACAATACAATCGTAATGGTTTATTGTGGGATAAAAGCATGAATGTTGATGGCATGAAAACAGGCCACACATCGCAAGCTGGTTATAGTTTAGTGACCTCGGCCACTAAAAATGGTATGCGTTTGATCTCAGTGGTGATGGGTACCGATAGTGCTAGAGCACGTAAAGTTGAAAGTAAAAAATTACTCAACTATGGTTTTAGATTTTATGAAACCATAACCCCTTACAAAGCAGGTGAAAAATTTGCAGCAAATCGAATTTGGATGGGTGACAAACCTGAAGTTGATTTAGGCATTTTATCTGACACCCCGATCACCATTCCTAGAGGACAACGCAAAAATCTGAAAGCTAACTTCAAATTAGATCGTCAATTAACCGCACCAATCGCTAAAGGTGAAGTGGTAGGTAAATTATACTTACAACTTGATGGTAAAGACATTGCTGAATACCCGTTAGTAACTTTACAAGAGGTCAATGAAGGTAGTATTTTCAGTCGATTAGTTGATTATGTAAAACTACAATTTGTTAACTAAATAAGACGCCAAGCAAAAACTTGTGCATTGTATGAGCACGTAAAGAAAGAGAAAGAAAATGAAAACCAAGTTTGACGAATTATTGGAATTTCCAACAGTTTTAAACTTTAAAGTAATGGGCATCGCTTGTGATGAATTACCTGATTTGATCATTGCTGAATTACAAAAACACACCCCAGGTGATTATGCACCAAAAATAAAGCCAAGCTCTAAAGGTAATTACCACTCGGTTTCTATTGCGGTTACGGTTACGAGTAAAGATCATATCGAAACCATCTATAAAACGCTAACGGCCATTGAACAAGTCAAATACGTACTTTAAGCAATAAACTTAATTTACAATATGTTTTTCAACGTTAATTCGGATATAATCCTTATATCCGAATATATCGAGACAATAGCTTGAATAATTCATTAGTAATTCGACAACTCGCCACTATGGATTACACTCAAGTGTGGCAAGCAATGCAACAATTCACCGATGATAGAGATGAAAATACCCTTGATGAACTTTGGTTAGTTGAACATCCACCCGTTTTTACGCAAGGACAAGCAGGTAAAGCAGAACATTTATTGATGCCCGGCGATATCAAAGTTGTTAAAGTCGATCGCGGCGGTCAAGTAACCTACCATGGCCCCGGACAGCAAGTTATTTATTTTATGATCAATTTACGCCGACGAAAAATAGGTGTTCGTCAACTGGTAACGATACTTGAACAAGGCATAGTTGCTGCATTAAACGACTTTAATATTAACGCAGCGCCTAAATCCGATGCTCCGGGTGTTTATGTTAAGAATAAGAAAATAGCCTCACTCGGTTTACGAGTGCGTAAAGGTTGCTCTTTTCATGGTTTAGCATTAAACGTAAATATGGATCTTGAACCCTTTTTACGTATAAATCCTTGTGGCTATGCAGGCCTTGAAATGATCCAAACCAGCGATATATCCCAGCTTGATAACATAAATATTGCGGGCAAAACCTTAGTGAAGCACTTTACCCAACTATTCGATGCAACCACAATTCAGTATAAAACAGGACTCTCCCTTTATGACCACTAAAACAACTCCACAACCAACCAGTGGTTTAGCAATAAAAACGACTCGAGTAACTCCCGGCACTAAAATGCGTGATGCCGAAAAACTCGCCCATATTCCAATCAAGGTAGTCAGTTCTGAACGTGAAACCATGTTACGTAAACCATCATGGTTACGGATCAAATTACCACGAAATTCGGATCGTATTGATCATATAAAATCAGCACTTAGAAAACATAACTTACATTCAGTTTGCGAAGAAGCTTCGTGCCCTAATTTATCTGAATGTTTTAACCATGGTACAGCTACCTTTATGATCTTAGGTGATATTTGTACCCGTCGCTGTCCATTTTGTGATGTTGGTCATGGCCGACCATTAGCTATTGATCCGCAAGAACCAGAAAAACTTGCGCTGACGCTAAAAGATATGAAGCTGAAATATGTGGTGATCACCTCCGTTGATCGTGATGATTTACGTGACGGTGGCGCGCAACAATTTGCCGATTGCATCAAAGAAATAGATAAACACGCAGCAAACACAAAAGTTGAGATTTTAGTCCCTGATTTTCGTGGCCGGATGGATAGAGCGCTTGATATTTTAAATCAAAACCCACCCGATGTGTTTAATCACAATTTAGAAACCGCACCACGCTTATATACCAAAGCACGTCCCGGCGCTAATTATCAATGGTCGCTCGATTTATTGAAAAAGTTTGGAGAGGTCAACCCAAACATTCCCACTAAATCAGGCTTAATGGTAGGTTTAGGTGAAACTAATGAAGAAATTCTTGAAGTAATGCAAGACTTACGCAACCATGGCGTGACCATGCTTACTATTGGACAATATTTACAACCGAGTAAACACCACTTACCCGTAGAGCGTTATGTTCATCCCGATGATTTTGCCATGTTCCAAAAAGCAGCCATAAAAATGGGCTTTAAACACGCCGCCTGTGGCCCTCTTGTACGCTCATCGTACCACGCCGACAAGCAAGCAGCGGGTGAAGAAATTGTGAATTACAACGCTTCTGACTACTAAACAACGATATTTTGTACTACATCGTTATTATGTACTGGCGGAGTAATAAATATTGAAAGGGAACATTCCTAAAATAAGGGAATTTCCCGCTGACGATCGTTATGTAAGCGCTCAATGAACTAGCGTAGTAATATAAAAAAGAAAGGTAAAACAGGG
>CAZVPC010000178.1:0-1795 GCA_964629005.1 uncultured Pseudoalteromonadaceae bacterium
TATAAATATGTTTTCGTATATTCAGGCTTAAATGCTGTGTGTTTGCTACACTTAGGGTAGTGTTAATTATACCGTCAATCGGTTTTAGGGCTATTATGGAATACGAATTTATTCATGATCCAACCAATGGTGCCAGCAGTGCAAAATTTTCTTTAGAACACGAAAACTTAGGACCTTGGCTCGAAATAGAATTAGGCAGCGATACTGAAAAACTAACCGAATTATTAACCGCAATTGCAGCCGTGGAATCAGGTAAACAGCATGAGGTTAACGTTATTGGTCAGGAATTTTCGGTGATGATCGACAAGAATGATGTGATCATCCAGAGTAATATTGCTCTCAATGGTGATGATGAGAATATTCCTGATGGCTTAGAAAATAGTGAGCAGTTTGCTATGAGCTCTTGCGGTTTAGATGATTTTCGTCAATTGTTATTATCTTGGTCTAAATTTACACTTTAATCGTTTTGTTACAATTTGATTTTTATATGAGCTAGTAAAAATAGTCATTTTTATATACATTACTTATTGGTTTTTATCATTTTATTTGGCATAAAAATATGAGTAATGCTCAATTGGCAACAAACAATAAAAATAATTCTAAGCAGAGCCAAGCAAAAAATCGACGAATGATCCCCTTACGAAATGTTCTTATTCCTTTTGCTATTATTTTTGTCGCGATCATTGTTGTGGCTGTGGCTGGGGCTCTGGCACCTAAACCAGCAAAAAAGCCGCTTTTAGTTAAGGCTCCTTTGGTTGAAGTGATCAGCCTAGATGCGCATGATGTTCGTTTTAATGTCGCCAGTCAGGGTAGTGTCAGTCCGCGTACTGAAACTACCTTGATTTCTGAAGTGGCGGGTACAGTAACCCGTATTTCTGACAAATTTTTAGTGGGTAGTTTCTTTAAAAAAGGTGAGTTGTTACTAACCATTGATGATACGCTTTATCAAATAACGTTAACTAAAGCTAAGGCGAAATTAGCCAGCGCAGCAGCTAGTTTGCTCGAAGAACAAGCCAAAGTGGAGCAAGCTAAACAAGAGTGGCAATTAACGGGTAAATCCTTAAAAAAAGCACCAGTGCTAGCCTTGCGTACACCTCAATTACAAAAAGCAAAAGCCGAGCTTGTTGGCGCTCAAGCGGATGTGGCGGAAGCTAAATTTAAGCTGGCACGTACCCACATTATTGCACCTTATGACGGTATGCTTAAAGAAAAACGTGCTGACATTGGTCAATATATTACCATTGGTAGTCAATTAGCGGTTACCTTTGCAGTTGATTATGCTGAGGTACGTTTACCTATTAAAAAACGCGATCTAAATTTCTTAAATTTAACGCGTATCAATCAAACTGAGCAGCTCGATCGCGTTGAACTTTATGCAAATTCGGCAGGGGAAAAACAACATTGGTCTGCACATCTCACGCGTTATGAAGGGGTTATTGATAGCAAAAGTCGAGTTTATTATGTCGTTGCACGCATTGACGATCCCTATGGTATTTTAACATCTGATCAACAAGACGAAATTCGTATTGGCAGTTTTGTTAATGCTAATATCCGTGGTAAAAACTTTAGTGATGTTTTTGCTATTCCAAAAGACATTGTGGCGGGTAGTAATGTATTGTATTGGCTTGATCAGCAAAGTGATTTACAAATAATTCATATTTCAGTGTTGCGTAGTGATGCTGATTTTGTTTATACGCAAGATCAACAGCTTGCAGGTAAACGATTGATCGTGACTAATATTGAAACACCCGTTGCCGGCATGAAACTTAGACTTGCTAATGAACAGCCACAGGAT
>CAZVPC010000178.1:1895-6050 GCA_964629005.1 uncultured Pseudoalteromonadaceae bacterium
CAGGATGAAAAGCAGGGTGAAAATAAATGAGCCCTACAGAAGATAAATCGGTAGAAGCACCACCGACAGGATTAATTGCTTGGTTTGCTAATAATAGTGTTGCGGCTAATTTATTGATGATTTTTGTTATTATTGCCGGCATGTTTTCTTATCAACATATTAATAAGAAGGCATTTCCTGATTTTAATCCGAATAGCATTCAAGTACAGGTGCTTCATTTGGGGGCAGCACCGGAAGAAGTTGAATCATCAGTTATTTTAAAAATTGAAGAAGCGATTGAAGATATTGACGGTATAAAACGGATCACCTCAACAGCGAATGAAGGGGTTGGTATTGTTAATATTGAGTTGCAGTCAGGTTATTCTATTTCTGAGAAGCTTGATGAAGTAAAAATGCAAGTTGACTCGATCACCACCTTTCCCGAACAGGCTGAAAAACCAATAGTTACCAAACAAGAATTTAAAAGCCAAGTGATGTGGCTTTCTGTTAGCGGCGCGATGGATCGTCGCACACGACAAGTGATGGCGCAAAATATACGGGATGAACTCATTGCGCTACCTGATGTAAATATGGTCGATATTGTTGGTAGTCGCGCTTATGAAATTAGTATAGAAATATCAGAAAGTAAGTTGCAACAATACCAATTAACTTTCGACGAGGTAAGTCGTGCGATACGAAATTCATCCATTGATCTACCGGGTGGAACCATTAAAACGCGTGGTGGAGATATTTTAATTCGTACTCAAGGACAAGCATATACGGGGCAAGATTACGGTAGTTTAGTACTAAAAACTGCGCCGGATGGCACACGATTAAGCTTAGCTGATATTGCGACCATTAACGATGGTTTTGTTGAAAGCGATGATTTTGCTAAATTTGATGATCAACCAACGTCAAGTATTCGGGTGCAATCGACTGGTGATCAAAATGATTTACTTATTGCCCAAGAAATTAAAGACTATGTTGCTAAGAAGAATAAAGCATTACCTAAAGGGGTCAAATTAACTATTTGGGGAGACTCCTCTTATTATCTTGCTGCACGTTTAACTATGATGATCAGTAATTTGTTAATGGGATCATTATTAGTTTTTTTAGTACTGGCACTATTTTTACGTATTCGGATCGCTTTTTGGGTCATGGTTGGTATACCGATCAGTTTTTTTGGTGCGTTTATGGTGATGCCATTATTGGGTGAGTGGTCAGTTTCAATTAATTTGATCAGCCTTTTTGCTTTTATTATGGTGTTAGGTATTGTGGTTGATGATGCTATTGTTATTGGCGAAAGTGCCTATTCTGAAATTACCAAGTATGGACATTCAACCGATAATATTGTGCGTGGCGCAATGAAAGTTGCCATGCCAGCAACGTTTGGGGTGTTAACCACTATTGCTGCTTTTGCGCCATTATTGATGATTGACGCAACCTTTGCCGCATTTTTTCGCGCTATCGCTATCGTAGTTAGTTTGTGCTTACTATTTTCATTGGCAGAGTCTAAATGGATTTTGCCAGCACATTTAGCTCATATGCACTATCGACCTATTGATATTAATCATGCTAATTTTATTGAGCGTTTCCAATATCGTTTTAAAGAAGGTTTAGAAAATTTTATTCACAATAAATATCGGCCCTTATTAGAAAAAGCATTGCATGCTCGTTATAACACTATGGCAATATTTACTGGCATTTTGATCTTGTCGATGGGCTTGATCATTGGTGCTTTTGTTAAGGTTGAAGTGTTTCCATCGGTACCGGGCGATTTTATTCAAGGCAAATTAGTGATGGTTGATGGTACGGCGCCGCACGAAAGAAATAAAGTGATCGAGCGTATATATCAAGCAGCGATAAGCGTGGCAGATGCAAATAAAAATAACGATGTTAGTTTTATTAAGCATGCAATGATTTTTACCAATGGTAATAGCGGAGCTACATTTTTACTTGAGTTAGTTAAACCAGAGCAGCGCGAATTAACGGCTTATGATATTGAAAAACTATGGCGAGAAAAAATTGGTGAAATTCCGGGTACGAAAGAGCTACGTTTTTTTGCGGGTACTAATGCTGGTGGTGGCGCCGCGATAGAGTTTCAATTAACGGGTCGAGATAATGATCAAGTTGAAGCCGCTGCCTTGGCCATTCAAAAAGCGTTAGCTGAATATGATGGTGTTTACGATATTCGAAATTCGTTTAGTCGCGGTTCTCAAGAAATTAAATTAACGATTAAACCTGAGGCGGAAGTACTTGGTTTAACTTTGTCTAACTTAGCAAGACAAGTGCGGCAAGCGTTTTATGGTGAGGAAGCTCAGCGTATTCAACGAGGTCGTGACGAGCTAAAAGTGATGGTACGTTACCCTAAAGAAAACCGTTTATCAGTCACTGATCTAGAAGATATGTGGATCAGAACGCCTAGTGGTGATCAAGTGCCTTTTTATCAAGTAGCTGATATCGCTTTAGGACAAGGATTTTCGTCAATTACTCGGGTTAATCAAAAACGATCTATTACTATTTCAGCAGATATTGACAGTGAAAAAGTTGAATCTCGTAAAGTTATTGCCGAAATGAATGATAAAACTATCCCTGAAATATTAACGAATTTTCCGACAGTTAACTATGGTTTAGAAGGCGCAGGTAAAGAGCAAGCAGATTTTTTACGGCAATTAGGTTATGCAGCACTTGGAGCGTTGTTTTTAATTTATGGCTTAATTGCCATCCCCACTAAATCATATACTCAGCCGTTAGTGATCATGTCAGTGATCCCGTTTGGTATTATTGGCGCAATTTTTGGTCATTGGGTGATGGGAAAAACCATTAACATGATGTCGATGTATGGCTTTATCGCCTTAACGGGGGTTGTGGTTAACGATAGTTTGATCATGGTTGATTTTATTAACAAAGCTAAAGCGGAAGGTGTGCGGATGATGGACGCCGTGGTTCAATCGGGGACACAGCGTTTTAGAGCTATTTTGTTGACCTCGTTAACCACTTTCTTCGGTATTTTACCCATGTTGTTTGAAGGCAGCTTACAAGCGCAATTTATTATTCCTATGGCGATTTCTTTAGGTTTTGGTATTGTTTTTGCCACCATTATTACGTTGTTTTTAATTCCAGCGCTTTACATTGTTAAAGAGGATATACGCTTAATACTAGGTGAAACTAGAGTTTTTATTAAGCGTAAATTGATCCGAAAAGTTTAAAATAGTTAATCACCATGTGAGTTCATTTGAACTGGGATTACTTTTTAAATTAATTGCTCGTTAATATCTTCGATCAGATCTTGATATTCATCATCATCAAGATCGAGTACCGTTAATACTTGTTCTTGAATATAATGCCAGTCGGCACAATCGCGAAAATGTTTATGTTGGTAAGTGATATTTTCAGCCATTTTGATAATAGCAAAAGCCAATTGCGCTACAGAATGATCACGTTTGTCAAGAAAATCGCGATCATGGTGGCGCAAAATAAGCTGACAAATGTCTTTCGGTAAACGCCAAGAAGACGCCACATAATACCCTAAGGTGGCGTGATTTATTTGATAAACCGCTTCTTCTATCTCAGGGAGTGTTTTATTCGGATTGTGCAACGAAAAATCTAAACTAGACTGATAATCTTGATATTTCATCGCCATGACTGGAATGCCGCAATCGTGAAATAAACCAATGGTAAAAAGTTTTTCGCTTGATATTTTATACTTTATTTTTTTACTTATAAATACTGCCGCATTGGCAATGTTGGTACTGTTATTCCAAAATTCATCAAGTGCAATACTGCATAAGTCTTGGGTAAATCCTTGTTTTAGTAAGCAACTGGTTACTAAGCTATAAATGCCTTTTAAGCCGAGATAACGAACCGACTTTTTAATATCGGAGATACTTCGGGCTAAACCATAAAGTGGTGAATTAACCGTTTTTAAGATGGTCGCTGAAATAGCGACATCGAATGCAATAGTATCGGCGATTTCATTTAAGTTAGGTTCAGGCTGAGCCATTAAATCTTGGAGTTTTATTAATAATTCAGGTTTAGCGGGTACGGTAAAACCTCGACCAATGTCAGCAAGCACTTTCTCATTTATTTCGATCATTTTAATGGCACACACTCCAGCTACTTTAACCTAGATTCAGCAGTTGGGCGCGAAATAAGAGTGTAGCTATCTGATTTGAT
>CAZVPC010000179.1:0-4544 GCA_964629005.1 uncultured Pseudoalteromonadaceae bacterium
GAGCTTTGTATAGCTAGCAGCATTAAAGTGTAGTAAATTAGGCGACATTAGTTCAATGATTAAGTCGCATTTGAATTGTTAATTTAACCCCCAATAGCAAGAGGTCATTAAGTTGAGCGATATGGCAAAAAATCTTATTTTATGGTTAGTAATAGCCGTGGTACTAATGTCGGTGTTTCAGAGCTTTGCTCCAAGTAGTAGTAAAGATCAACCACTCGATTATACCCGTTTCATCCAAGATGTTCGTCAAGGACAAGTTCGAGAAGCGAACATTGATCGCAATGGTGTTATTCAAGGCACTAAACGCAGTGGTGAAAGTTTTGTTACGGTAATTCCGGGTGGTTATGATCGTGATTTAATTAACGATTTAGTTAAGCAAGGAGTACGTGCCTCTGGCAAGTTGCCGGAAGAACAAAGCTTTTTAACCAGTATCTTAATTTCTTGGTTCCCAATGCTATTACTTATTGGTGTGTGGATATTTTTCATGCGTCAAATGCAAGGTGGTGGTGGTAAAGGTGCGATGTCTTTTGGTAAATCTAAAGCTCGCCAATTAAGCGAAGATCAAATTAAAACGACTTTTGCTGATGTTGCTGGTTGTGATGAAGCTAAAGAAGAAGTGGCTGAATTAGTTGATTATTTAAAAGAACCAAGTAAATTTCAAAAGCTTGGTGGTCGTATTCCTTCTGGTATTTTATTGGTTGGCCAACCGGGTACAGGTAAAACCTTGTTAGCAAAAGCCATTGCTGGTGAAGCGAAAGTGCCATTCTTTACTATTTCTGGCTCAGATTTTGTTGAAATGTTTGTTGGTGTTGGTGCCTCACGGGTGCGCGACATGTTTGAGCAAGCGAAAAAAACCGCGCCTTGTATTATTTTTATCGATGAAATTGATGCGGTAGGTCGTCAACGTGGTGCAGGTTTAGGTGGTGGACACGATGAGCGTGAACAAACGTTAAACCAAATGTTGGTAGAAATGGATGGTTTTGAAGGTAACGAAGGAGTGATTGTTATTGCGGCAACTAACCGTCCTGATGTACTTGACCCTGCCTTATTGCGTCCGGGACGATTTGATCGTCAAGTTACTGTTGGTTTACCTGATATTCGTGGTCGTGAGCAAATATTAAAAGTACACATGCGTAAAGTCCCTTTAGCTGATGATGTAAAAGCGTCAGTGATTGCACGTGGTACACCAGGGTTTTCTGGTGCTGACCTAGCTAATTTGGTAAACGAAGCGGCGTTGTTTGCCGCACGCGGCGAGCGTCGTTTAGTATCGATGGAAGAGTTTGATAGCGCGAAAGATAAAATCATGATGGGCGCAGAACGCCGTTCGATGGTAATGAGTGATAAAGAAAAGGAAATGACCGCCTATCATGAAGCTGGTCATGCCATTATTGGTCGTTTAGTGCCTGATCATGATCCGGTTTATAAAGTAAGTATTATTCCTCGTGGTCGTGCTTTGGGGGTAACAATGTATTTGCCAGAGCAAGACCGAATTAGTCATTCCAAACAACATTTAGAAAGCATGATATCTTCTCTTTATGGTGGTCGTATTGCTGAACAAATTATTTACGGTAGTGACAAAGTATCAACCGGTGCCTCTAATGATATTGAACGTGCCACTGACATTGCTCGTAAAATGGTGACCCAATGGGGCTTGTCTGAAAAAATGGGACCAATGCTTTATGCTGAAGAAGAAGGTGAAGTCTTCTTAGGCCGTACTTCAGCGAAAAATTTACATATGTCAGATGATACCGCCAGAATGATTGATGCTGAGGTGAAAGAGTTTATTAATCGTAATTATCAGCGTTCTGAAAAATTACTCAAAGAAAATATGGACGTGCTTCATACCATGAAAGATGCGCTAATGAAGTATGAAACCATTGACGCTAATCAAATTGATGATTTAATGGCTCGTAAAGAAGTGCGTCCGCCTGCTGATCCTAGCAATAAAAAATCAGATCCTAAAGGTCCTACTACTTCTTCAAGCGTATCATCAACAGAAGATAAAAAAGTAACTCCTGAAGTTAAAGCTGATCTTAATAACCCTGATGATATGCCAGCTAAATAGCTTACAAGTTTAAGATGATTGAAAAATATTTCTCTTGTAAAAGAAAGCCTCGTTAAACGGGGCTTTGTTTTTTAGCAAAGAAAAATAATATTAACAATGAGGTAAACACTTGTTACCATTATTTGATTGTTACCATAAAAATTTAGATCTTAGCACACCACAAATTATGGGTATTTTAAATGTTACCCCAGATTCTTTTTCTGATGGTGGTCAATTTTTTCATCTTGATGCTGCTTTAAAACAAGTAGAGCAAATGCTAGATGATGGTGCGAGTATTATAGATATTGGTGGTGAATCAACTCGTCCTAATGCGGCTGATGTTAGCGAAAAAGATGAATTACGACGAGTTATTCCCGTATTAAAAGCGATTAAACAACGCTTTGATGTGCTTGTTTCTATTGATACGAGTAAAGTGGCAGTAATGAGTGCTGCGATTGAGCAAGGCGCCGATATGATCAACGACGTACGAGCCTTGCAAAATCCCAGTTGTTTAGCGGTGCTGGCACAAAGCTCTGTTACTGTGTGCTTAATGCACATGCAAGGTTTGCCGCAAACCATGCAACAAGCACCGATTTATGATGACTTAATTGGTGAGATAAAATTGTTTTTTGAACAACGTATTACTGCTTGTGCTCAAGCAGGTATAGCAAAAGAGCGTTTAATTTTGGATGTTGGTTTTGGTTTTGGTAAAACATTAAAACAAAACTATCAACTATTGGCACAATTAGCCGAGTTTAAATCGTTTGACTTACCATTATTAAGTGGTACATCAAGAAAATCTATGATTGGTAATTTATTAAATCGTGATGTTGATCAACGTTTAGCCGGAAGCTTGGCGACTGCAATAATTGCAGCACAGCAAGGCGCCAATATATTACGTGTACATGATGTTAAAGAGACTATGGATGCAATTAACGTGTTACAAGCAAGCCGGTTGTAAAAAACAGGCAAGTTTTTACCAGCAATAATAAAATCGTTTGCTCAGGAGAGTTTACATGTCAGCAAGAAAGTATTTTGGTACCGATGGTGTTCGTGGCTTAGTGGGGAAAAAACCTATTTCCCCTGAATTTGTGATGAAGTTAGGTTATGCCGCCGGTAAGGTGTTAGCAAATCATGGCACTAATAAAATTTTGATCGGCAAAGACACCCGTATTTCAGGGTATATGCTTGAATCAGCACTAGAGGCTGGTTTTTCTGCGGCGGGTACTGATATTGTGCTTTTAGGCCCTATGCCAACGCCGGGAATTGCTTATTTAACTAAAACCTTTCGCGCTGAAGCAGGAGTTGTTATCAGTGCATCGCACAACCCCTACTATGATAATGGTATTAAATTTTTTTCTGCTGATGGGCAAAAACTAGCAGATGAAATTGAAATAGCAATAGAAGCTGAACTTGATAAACCAATGGCCTGTGTTGCTTCAGATCAACTTGGTAAAGCTATTCGTGTCAATGATGCTGCTGGCCGTTATATTGAATTTTGTAAAAGTAATTTTCCAAGCCAGTTATCATTAAAAGGACTTAAAATTGTTGTCGATTGTGCCAATGGAGCAACCTATCATATAGCGCCTGAGGTGTTTCGTGAATTGGGTGCTGAAGTTATCGCACTCGCATCAGAACCTGATGGCATTAATATTAACGACAAGTGTGGTGCAACTTCAATGGAAATGATCAGCCAAGCGGTTGTTGAACATAACGCTGATTTGGGTGTTGCACTTGATGGTGATGGTGATCGATTGATGATGGTTGATCATACCGGCTATGTTATTGATGGTGATGAAACGGTTTTTATTATTGCGGGTAATGACCTAAGAACAGGGAATATGCGTGGTGGTGTGGTAGGTACACAAATGAGTAACATGGGGCTTGAATTAGCCTTGGCTGATTTAGGAATACCGTTTGCGCGAAGTCAGGTGGGTGATCGTTATGTTATGGAAATGCTAAAACAAAATGATTGGAATCTAGGTGCAGAAAACTCGGGTCATATTATTAACTTAAACCATACTTCAACCGGTGATGGTATAATTGCCGCATTGAACGTGTTGACCGCTATTTGCCAAACTAAGAAAAATTTATATGAATTACGTCAAGGTATGTCGAAATTACCCCAAACTTTAGTTAATGTGCGCGTTGATGCTGACGTATTCGAACAAAATGATCCGCTTAAGGCTGAAAACGTGAGTGCCGCAGTACATTCAGTTAATGAAATATTAGCGGGAAGAGGGCGAGTATTATTACGAAAATCAGGAACAGAACCACTTATAAGAGTGATGGTTGAAGGGCCTGACGAACAAGAAGTTATTGCACTTGCTAATGTAATAGCCGATGCGGTAAAGAAAGCCTGTTAGTTCAAATAATCTCGGTCGGCTGAAAAATGAGCAACCAGCTAAAGATATTTGTCTTAATACTTGTATCTTTAGCGGAGGTTAGTTAATATCTCGCCGCTCTGATCTAGGAAAGATAAATGAATAGACGAACAATC
>CAZVPC010000179.1:4644-6007 GCA_964629005.1 uncultured Pseudoalteromonadaceae bacterium
ATAAAGTTAATTTGGCATTAAATGCTGGATTAACACCAATACTGTGTATTGGCGAGAGTGAAGCCGAGCGCCTAGCTGAACATACAGACGTTGTTTTAGCTGCGCAGTTACAACCGGTTATTGATGTAATAGGTATTAAAAAATTTAGTGAAATTGTTATTGCTTACGAACCCGTTTGGGCGATAGGTACAGGAAAAACAGCTTCACCCGAAATAGCACAAGCAACGCATCAATTTATTCGTCAGTTTTTAGCTGATAATAATAGCGATATTGCTAATAAAGTGCCTCTGCTCTACGGTGGCAGCGTTAATGCGCAAAACTGTACAGCTTTATTCGCACAAACCGATATAGACGGTGGTCTACTCGGTGGTGCAAGTTTAAAAGTCGATGAGTTTTTACAAATTTGTTCGACAGTCAAAGGATCTTAACAAGATGTTGTATGAAATTTTAATTGTAGTTTATTTGATCGTTGCTCTGTGTTTAATTGGCTTAGTGTTAATTCAACAAGGTAAAGGTGCCGATATGGGCGCATCATTTGGTGCTGGGGCTTCAGCTACTATTTTTGGCTCAAGCGGCTCAGGTAATTTTTTAACAAAATCAACCTCAATATTAGCGGTCGCCTTTTTTGTTATTAGCCTTGTATTAGGGAATTTAACGGCTAACCGCGTAAAAGCAACGGATGAATGGAACAATCTTGAGAAACCTGTTGCTGAAAAAACAGTACCCACAGACACTATTTCAACAAAAAGTGCTGAACCTAAAAGCGCATCTAGCGTACCTGTTGCTAATGCCGATGTACCCGTTAGTAATAATGTACCTGTCAGCAACGATGTCCCTGTTAGCAGTAAAAAAGACAATGGTGACGTTCCTAAATAAAACGTTCATGCGGATGTGGTGGAATTGGTAGACACACAACCTTGAGGGGATTGTGCGTCTATAAATTAAGTTGGCTTATTCACTTGAAAACAATCAAGATAACTTAGTAAAATAGACAGTATAGATTTAGTATTGCGCGGTTGTGGCGGAATTGGTAGACGCGTTAGCTTGAGGGGCTAATGACTTAGGTCGTGGGGGTTCAAGTCCCCCCAACCGCACCATTACTAAATTTAACAAGAACCAATAAAGGCCGAAACAACCTGTATTAACAAGGTGTTTCGGTTTTTTTGTGTCCAAAAAAATCCAATGTAGTCCCGTGACATCCTAATTTTTTAGTAGTACTGTTAGTGGTACTGTTAGTGGTACTGTTAGTAGTACCAGCTCAATAATTAATCAAGTGGTACTACTAAAAATGGCTAGAAGCGTTGTTCCCCTTACAAATACACAAGTAAAACAAGCAAAAGCTAAGGATAAACTTTATAAACTT
>CAZVPC010000180.1:0-5958 GCA_964629005.1 uncultured Pseudoalteromonadaceae bacterium
AAACCTTGGCGCTTATCATAAGGATGTACAAATGCCTGCTATTGTGAAACCTTATCTTTTTAAAGCCTCATTATTTGCAGGTCTTGCGTTGCTTTTGGGTATTTTACTTTCTTTGGCTATTTATATTTCAAGTGATCAAGTGAGAGAAAATAGTATCGACTTAGTTGAACAGCGTATTCCGGTACTGATGAGTATCAACAGGGTGATCGCTGATCTGAGTGAACAAGAACGGATCATTGATGAGTATTATTCTAATCAAAATGAAGCATTATTTTTACAAGCGTTTGAACGCAATAAAAAGACAATTTTTGCTCATAGCTTAGAACTCGCTAAACATCCCATTTTTGCCGTTGATTTGAGCCAAATTCGGGCGCAACAAGAACAGCTTGAAATATTTGCGGGGGATTTTCACCAAGCAATGCAACAAACAGCCATTGACTGGCATTTATTACGAAGTTTACTGGTGAAAATATCAAAAATTCGTCGTGATATGTTACCTGTGTTACAAAAAATTGAACAAAAAACTAAGTTAGCGGTTGATCAGGGCCATCAACAAGCGTTAAAGCAAATGAATATAACCCATAAAATGGTCATTATTTATGGCTTTAGTATCGTCTTTTTGGCTGGCGTAGTTTCTTGGTATATTAAACAATATGTACTAACCAACGCTAAAAATACGCGTTTAGCTTTATTTCCGCAGCTTAATCCTAATCCTATTTTAAGTATTAATAATCTTGGCGAACTCGTTTTTCATAATCCTGCCTGTGTTGTTTTACTGAATAAAATTGGTAGTGTTCATAATGATATCATGCAATTAGTACCAGCAAACTTTGACCATATCCGTCATCATTTAAGTAGTACTAATCAACACACAACTATTATTGAACAAATGTTGAACGAACATATATTACAGTTTAATATCAATTGGTTAGTGCAATTAGATACTTATGATATTTATATTGTTGATATTACCGAACGTAAATTAGCAGAGCAAAAAGTCAACCATCTCGCCTTTTATATGCAGGAAACTAATTTACCTAATCAATATAAACTAACCGATGATGTTGAATTGTTAACCGATAAAAAGCAGAAATTTTCGCTAGGTCTTTTTGAGATCCGTAACTTTAATCGTTTAGTAACTTCACACGGTGTTAAGTCAATGAATGAGTTGACTAAAGTGCTTGCGCAGATCATCTCAATTGGTTTACCGGAAAAAAGTTATTTATATCACTTAAATCAAAATCAGTTTGCATTACTTTGCTATGATATTACCTCGGAAATGTTATTAGACAAATTGATCAAAGATATTGATTCACTTGCAGAAAAACCGATTGTAACCGATTGTGGTGAATTTTTTATCGAATTAGATTTTGGTTTTGCTTTATATCCTAATCATGGCGAAAATTTCAGCGGTCTTTATAAAAATGCACATACTGCGTTAAATATAGCGGCGGCAGATAAATATGGTAACAGCATCTTGTTTAAAAACGAGTTTGCCAAGGCACAAAATGTTATGGCCACAATGGTGGATAATTTACGTAATGCTTTGCTTAAAAAAGAATTGTTTTTAGTTTTTCAACCGCAATTAGATTTATCGAATAATAAAATTTCAGGGATAGAAACCTTGGTTCGTTGGCGACATCAAGATCAAATTATTTCACCCGCAGAATTTATCCCGTTAGCTGAACAATCTGGTTTGATCGTGCCTATTGGTCATTGGATATTAACGCAAGCGTGCTGGTTTGCCAAAGAGATTGTTACTGCGGGTTATCAAGATGTTGTGGTGGCAGTTAATGTTTCGCCACGTCAATTCTCGCACCCAGATTTTCTTAATAGTGTGATTGAGGTCTTGGCAGAAACACAACTACCGGCGAAAAACCTTGAGTTAGAGATCACCGAAGGGTTATTTATGCACAATGAGTCTGATATGCTTTTAGTGCTTAATCAGTTAAAATCATTAGGATTGCAGCTATCTATCGATGACTTTGGTACGGGATATTCATCCTTATCCTATTTAAAACAATTTCCCGTTGATAAGTTAAAAATCGATCAATCTTTTATTCGTGCTTGTCATGACAATAGTGAAGATAAAGCTTTGGTTAAAACCATTGTGGCGTTAGGTAAAAGCCTCGGTCTGTCATTGATTGCTGAAGGTGTTGAAAAATATGAACACTTAACTTTTTTACAGCAGATAGACTGCGATGAAATTCAAGGTTATTGGTTTAGTAAACCGTTAGCGGCTGATGAATTGATGAATTTTTTAGCCGAAACCAACAAAGTGCGAGCAGTTAACTAAAAACGTGTCATGCTAAGATACTGAAATCGACATAACTAAACCGTCATGCAGAAATATATGACGTTAAATTATTTGAGTAACCGATTGAATAAATAGTGGAAAATGAAAAATGAGTTCAGAAGATATCTATAAAAACAACCCTTTGCACGGTATTAAACTCGATCAGGTATTAACAGAATTGGTTGAACATTACGATTGGGATATTTTATTCGCCTATTTAAACCTAAACTGTTTTAAAACTAATCCCAGCATTGTCTCAAGTTTAAAGTTTTTACGTAAAACCGAGTGGGCTAAAGAAAAAGTAGAAGCTTTTTATTTGTATCAATATAAAGGGTTACCGAAAGCCGACGATGAACAATTTCAATTTCCGCCTCGCGACAGAATTGTGCCTGCCCATCATAAACCGCGTTTACCGGCTGAACTAAGCTTTGAAGATGCGGAACGTCGACGCATGAAAAAAGCAAAAACTACCCGAGCTAGAAGCTCAGGTTCATTTAATCCATGGGGTTGAATAAAATAGTTTATGCTTTCATTCTTTGCCGATGTTGCTTGGCGATGATGGCTAAAATATCACGCCAAGTAATAATACCAATAGGTTTATTGTCACTATCGATAATAGGCAAACAAGAGATATGATGATCGTGCAATTTTAATATCGCGTCATAAATACCCATAGATGATGATGCGGTTATTAATTTTCGGCACATTATTTGATGGGCTTTTTGATGTAACAATGAAATATCGGCATGAGTTTCTTTGCGGGTGCCAATATTTGGGCTTAAATGTTTGTATAAATCGCAATCGGTAAGTACACCGACTAATTTTTTGGCATCGGTAACTAAAATATGATGAATGTTGTGTTGATTAAATAGATCTTGCACTTTATTAAGATCATCGTCCATTTCGACAGTGATCAAATTTTGAGACATGATATTTTTAAGTGACATTTTTCCCTCACTAAAACACTTGTTTAAAAAATTGTCGTTATTCTGGGCTTTTTCTGTTATTTTTCGGTGGAGACTTTTGTCTATCATTTTCTTTTAAGTCCTTTATGCCTAATTTATATCCATTTTTCAAGTAATAATGTCAGTTAGTGCAATTGCTATGCTCATAATACTATCAGGAAATACTTATGGCCGATAATTTATATTCTCAAGCGTATGATCAAGATCAGATAACTTTATTTGACCGACTGTTTGCGAGCCAAAAAGCGGCTTATAAGCAACAGCCTTATCCTGATCTTGCTACCCGTAAAAAAAATCTACTTGCATTAAAACAAGCCGTTATCGCTTATCAATCGCAACTAATCATTGCGATGAATGAAGATTTTGGTTGCCGTAGTAGTGACGACACTAAGTTAGGTGATGTGTTAGCGACGATTATGGGGATTAATTATGCCCATAAGCAGCTAAAAAAATGGTTGAAACCGTCTAAACGTCATGTAGGGCTGTTATTTCAGCCAGCAAAAGCTTTTGTAATGTACCAACCTCTGGGTGTGGTCGGTATTGTTACGCCGTGGAATTACCCATTATTTTTATCGGTTGGCCCGCTAACTATGGCATTAGCTGCGGGTAATCGTGCCATGATCAAAATGTCGGAATTTACGCCCGCAACCAATAAGGTGATCATCGCCATGATCGCCAGTGTGTTTTCGCCTGAGCAAGTGACCGTTATTGACGGTGGTCCAGCGGTTGCAGTTCATTTTTCTAAACAAGCTTTTGATCATTTGCTTTTTACTGGTTCAACTCGAGTTGGTAAAATGGTGATGGCGGCAGCGGCGGAAAATTTAACGCCAGTAACGTTAGAACTTGGCGGCAAGTCACCCACGATTATTGATGAAGAAATTGCCATTGATGATGCCGTTGCTCGCTTTATTTTAGCCAAAACACTTAATGCAGGCCAAACCTGTGTTGCCCCTGATTATATTCTTTGCCCTGAAAATAAAATTGAAGAATTAATCATTGCGTGTAAACAGCAATTTAATCAAATGTACCCTAAATTTTCTCAAAACGGGGACTATAGCAGTATTATAAATCAACAACAATTTCAACGCTTGCAAACTTGGCTTAGCGATGCACAAGAAAAGGGCGCGCAAATAAACTGTTTAACTGATTTTAGTAACGAGCACTGTCAGCAGCCACGAAAAATGCCATTAACCCTAATAAGCCACGTTAATGACGATATGTTGTTAATGCAAGATGAAATTTTTGGCCCGTTATTACCTGTTATTGGTTATAAATCGTTAGCTGAAGCTATTAATTATGTTAATGAGCGACCTAGGCCGTTAGCCTTGTATTTGTGCAGTCATAATCTTCAAACTCAGCAAACAGTATTAGAGCAAACTCATGCCGGAGGTGTTTGTATTAACGATGCCGCCATTCAGGTGGCTCAAGACGATCTACCGTTTGGTGGCATAGGGCCATCGGGCATGGGGCATTACCATGGCTACGAGGGTTTCTTAACTTTTTCTAAAGCAAAGTCTGTGTTAGTTAAAGGTAAATTAAATACCTCTAAAATGGCGTTTCCACCGTATGGAAAGTTAATTCATAAATTGATCTACAAGTTTTTCTTACGTTAGAATTAATCCCTGAGCGGGTTTAATTCCCCGCCGCTTGCGGCGCCTTGTAGGTTGGGCTTTAGCCCATCAAGGTGACGGCAGCTCTTTATAAAAAGATGCCGACCTTCTACAATTTATTAGTCTAGTAACGTACTGCTAAATCTTCTTTTTGAATGTTACCAAGCAAAGTGTTGTCGAGAGTGATTGCTGTGGCAGTTTGTAGCGATACTTGCGTCACTTTTACTTTATAAGGACTAACATTAAAGCCTGCATAAGTATTGCCGTTGTTATTAATAAAATTATTAACATGCAATAGTGAAAATTCATCACCAATTTTAACACCTTGTCGGGCACCTAAATCAATAATAATTTTATTACCCATAACTTTTATTATTTTTCCACGGGTTGGTTGACACATGAGATTGTTATCTATATCTATGGTTATTTTTTGTAATATTTCTGTGATCATCGTGCCATAATCACTACGCCAAAATGTTTCGCCGTTAACGTCTACTTTAGCTCGCTTGTCAAACCGCCAAGGGGCGGAGTCTTTGTACTGTTTTTCAAAAATCACTTCGCCATTGGCGCCATCGTAGACATAAATGCTGAAGGAAAATTGTCGATCAAACATATCTTCTTGCCAAAATTTCAGACTATTTCTAACCTTATTATCAAATGAAATGTCATCTATTTCGGAAAATAATATATATTGGCTATCGGTTAAGTTGGCGATAGATATCGCCAATGCTCTTAATTCTGGGTTATAAACGCCCTGATTAAAACGTGAAAAGGGTGTTTTATTTTTAATTGATAATTTCACATCAGCAAAACGGCTTGTTTGTTTTAATTGATTCGCGAGGTTTGCGATAAGAGTAGAGTCCAAATCATACAGTCGACCAATATTTGCTTGCTCGCGATGTACAATATAACTTTTAGTTAGTAATAAACCTTTACGGTAGTCGGCCGAGAAACATTGATTTTGCTGAGAAAAAATATCAGCTCTAATGGTAACTGTGACTAAATTGTCTTGATAAAGCTCATCAACTAGTTCAACCGATTTAACACTACCACTGGCACGAATATTGAGAACACTTTGAGTGAGTAA
>CAZVPC010000181.1:0-1456 GCA_964629005.1 uncultured Pseudoalteromonadaceae bacterium
TAATACAAATAACAATCGTGTAAATAGTATTGATCCCAATTTACCTAAAACTGCTAATGTTCGGCTTAATTATACCTTTGATAATTTTGTTGAAGGTAAATCAAATCAATTAGCACGAGCAGCTGCTTCACAGGTTGCTGATAACCCTGGTGCTGCTTATAATCCCTTATTTATTTATGGTGGTACAGGTTTAGGTAAAACGCATTTATTACATGCGGTTGGTAATGCTATTTTGCTAAATAACCCCAAAGCAAAAATTGCTTATATGCACTCTGAACGTTTTGTTCAAGACATGGTAAGAGCATTACAAAATAATGTTATTGAAAAATTTAAACAGCATTATCGTTCTGTTGATGCATTGCTTATTGATGATATTCAATTTTTTGCAAAAAAAGAACGAACACAAGAAGAATTTTTTCATACCTTTAATGCTTTATTAGAAGGTAACAAGCAAATTATATTAACGAGTGATCGTTATCCAAAAGAGATTGATGGGGTAGAAGATAGATTAAAATCACGCTTTGGTTGGGGTCTTACTATTGCTATTGATCCGCCGGAATTGGAAACTCGTGTGGCAATATTGAAACGCAAAGCACAAGATCATCATGTTATTCTAGCTGACGAAGTTGCATTTTTTATTGCGAAACGGTTACGATCTAATGTTAGAGAGCTTGAAGGAGCTTTAAATCGAGTTATTGCTAATGCAAACTTTACTGGCCGAGCTATTAATATTGATTTTGTTCGCGAAGCATTACGAGATTTACTTGCATTGCAAGATAAATTGGTAACAATAGATAATATTCAACGTACTGTAGCTGAGTATTATAAAATTAAAGTGGCTGATTTACTTTCTAAAAGAAGAAGTCGTTCAATTGCTAGACCTAGACAAGTGGCAATGGCATTATCTAAAGAATTAACAAATCATAGTTTACCAGAAATAGGCAATGCTTTTGGTGGGCGCGATCACACTACGGTATTACACGCTTGTCGTAAAGTTATATCTTTACGGGAAGAAAACCATGATATTAAAGCTGATTATACGAACTTAATAAGAACATTATCCTCTTGAAGAATAAAAAATAAATAGGTTATATAAATGAAGTTTTCATTAAATAGGGAATTATTATTACAACCATTGTTGTTGGTTTCTGGTGCTGTTGAACGTAAGAGCACGCTACCCATTTTAAGTAACATACTACTCAATGTTAGTGGGCAATCACTTACTTTGACAGCTACAGATTTAGAGCTTGAAATGGTAGCTTATGCAGAAATAGACAATCAAGGTAACGATGGTAAAGTTACTGTGCCAGCTCGTAAATTACTTGATATTTGTAAAAGTTTACCAGAAAATTCAATGCTTAGCTTTAGTACTCACGACGATGTAATCAAAATTAGCACGGGTCGTAGCAAATATTCATTGTCTACTTTGCCTGCGGATGATTTTCCTAATATTGAT
>CAZVPC010000181.1:1556-5943 GCA_964629005.1 uncultured Pseudoalteromonadaceae bacterium
TTATTAGATCCAATTGATGAAGAGGTGCAAATTTATTTAGGTTCTAATCATATTAGAATTATCGATCATAACTTTTCATTTACCAGTAAATTAGTCGATGGTCGTTTTCCTGATTATCGCAGAGTATTACCTCGTAATGGCGATAAAGTTTTTGAAGCGAATAAAGATCAACTTCGCCAAGTGTTGTCTCGTGCTGCTATTTTATCAAATGAAAAATTTAAAGGGGTACGTTTAAATTTTTTAAATAACGAATTAAAAATTACTGCTAATAATCCCGAACAAGAAGAAGCCGAAGAAATTATAGAAATTGATTTTCCTTATGATGAATTAGAAATTGGTTTTAATGTGAGTTATGTACTTGACGTATTAAATGCAATTAAAGATGAAAAGGTTAAATTTATTTTAGCTGATGCACAAAGTAGTGTTGTTATTGAGGGTTTCGATTCTGGTGAAGCATTGTATGTTGTTATGCCAATGCGCCTATAATGTTGACAATTTTAAGTCGTTGAATGAGTGTTAAACAGTTATCAATCTATAATTTTAGGAATTTAGTTAATACTAAAATTGATTTTCATGCAGAATTAAATTTTATTACTGGAGCAAATGGAAGTGGTAAAAGCAGTATTTTAGAGTCAATATTTTTTATTAGTCATGGTAAATCATTTCGAACAGTAAAAGCAGAAACTATTGTCGCTTATAACACCACAGAATTTGTTGTTAATATAAAAGACGATAGAAATCGACAATTAGGGATAAGTCGAAGTTTATTATTACCGCAATTGGAAATAAAAGTTAATGGGAGTAGGATTAAAAAACTTTCAGAGTTAGCTAAAAATGTTGCCGTGCAAATAGTAACCCCAGAAAGTTTTAAACTTTTTTTTGGTGGTCCTAAGGAGCGACGACGTTTTATTGATTTAGGATTGTTTCACGTGAAACATGACTTTTCTGCTAAATGGCGTCATTTTTCAAAGTTACATAAACAGCGTAATGCATGCTTACGAAAAAAGGTGAGTGATAAAGAGTTAGCATATTGGACAGAACATTTTTGTGAATACTCTGAAATTATGGCGGAATATAGATTTAATTATGTTGAGACCTTAAAAAAAGAGCTCACCATATGGTTAGAGATATTATTACCAGATTTGGCTAACAGGTTAATGATTCATTATTCTAAAGGTTGGATAAATAAAAAAAAGCTAGCTGATTTATTAATTGATAGTAGTGACAAAGATAGACAATTTGGTTACAGCACAATAGGTGCTCATAAATTTGATATTAAATTTACATTGAACAAACAACCTCTTGAAGTAGCCATATCGAGAGGTCAACAAAAGTTGTTTTTATTAGCATTAACTTTTGCTCAATCAAAAATGATAGCAAGAGTTAAACAACTAAAGCCAATTTTATTAATAGATGATGTAGGTGCAGAGTTAGATCAATATTCACGCACAGCATTAGCAATAGCAATAAAACGTTTAGATTGCCAAGTTATTATTACGGCAATTGAGAATAGTGTACTTGCACCACTCGTAGCAAGTAACGAAAATTATAAAATGTTTCACGTGAAACAGGGTGAAATTTCAGCAGAGTAAAAATAGGCAAAAGCTATGACAGAAGCAATACCAGAAGAGAATAGTTACAATTCCGCTAGTATTAAAGTTTTGAAAGGACTTGATGCAGTACGTAAAAGACCGGGTATGTATATTGGTGATACTGATGATGGTACTGGGTTGCATCACATGGTTTTTGAAGTATTAGATAACTCAATCGATGAAGCATTAGCGGGTCATTGTAGTGAAATTAAAGTGATCATACACCTAGATGGTTCAGTTTCAGTTAAAGATGATGGACGTGGTATTCCGACGGCAATTCATCCGGAAGAAGGTATTTCTGCGGCAGAAGTTATTATGACAATTTTACATGCTGGCGGTAAATTTGGTGGTGAAGATTCTGGTTATAAAGTATCAGGTGGTTTACACGGTGTTGGTATTTCTGTTGTTAATGCCTTAAGTGAAAAATTGCAACTTACCATTCGTCGTAATGGAAAGCTACACGAACAATTTTATGAAATGGGTGAGCCATTAGCACCATTAAAAATCGTTGGCGATAGCGATCAAACAGGAACAGAAGTTCGTTTTTGGCCAAGTAAAGAAACCTTTTCAGATGTATTGTTTCATTATGATATTTTAGTAAAACGTATTCGTGAACTTTCTTTTTTAAATTCAGGTGTGTCGGTTCATTTAATTGATGAAAGAGAAGAAGGTAAACAAGAACATTTTCACTATGATGGTGGTATTCAAGCTTTTGTTGATTATTTAAACACTAATAAAACGCCAGTAAATGAAGATATATTTTATTTTGATCTAGCGCGTGAAGACGGCATAGTGGTTGAAGTTGCCATGCAATGGAATGATGGTTTTCAAGAAAATGTTTTTTGTTTTACTAATAATATTCCACAGCGAGACGGTGGTACACATTTAAGTGGTTTTAGAACAGCATTAACACGCACACTTAATAGTTATATGGTAAAAGAAGGTTTAAATAAAACTAAAAAAGGTGGTAGTACAGAAACTAGCGCAACCGGTGATGATGCACGAGAAGGTTTAACTGCGGTTATTTCTGTTAAAGTACCTGATCCAAAGTTTTCCTCTCAAACTAAAGATAAACTAGTTTCATCAGAAGTTAAAACGGCTGTAGAACAAGCTATGGGTGAAAAGCTTGGCGAATATTTATTAGAAAACCCAAGTGTCGCAAGAGCGATAATTATGAAGATTGTTGATGCGGCTCGTGCGCGTGAAGCGGCTCGAAAAGCACGAGAAATGACGCGCCGAAAAGGTGCGC
Organism: uncultured Pseudoalteromonadaceae bacterium; assembly: GCA_964629005.1. Taxonomy (GTDB): domain Bacteria; phylum Pseudomonadota; class Gammaproteobacteria; order Enterobacterales; family Alteromonadaceae. The sequence goes on from CAZVPC010000181.1 coordinate 4,398, forward strand.
TAGATATAGCGGGTTTACCCGGTAAATTAGCAGATTGCCAAGAAAAAGATCCGGCTTTATCTGAACTTTATATTGTGGAAGGAGACTCTGCTGGTGGCTCAGCTAAGCAGGGGCGTAATCGTAAAAACCAAGCTATCTTACCGCTTAAGGGTAAAATTCTTAATGTAGAAAAAGCACGATTTGATAAAATGATATCTTCTCAAGAGGTAGGTACTTTAATTACTGCATTGGGTTGTGGTATTGGTCGTGATGAATATAATCCTGAAAAATTGCGTTATCATAGTATTATTATTATGACCGATGCCGATGTTGATGGTTCCCATATACGAACGCTATTATTAACTTTTTTCTATCGACAAATGCCTGAAATTATGGAACGAGGTTATATCTATATTGCCCAACCGCCTTTGTATAAAGTAAAAAAAGGTAAGCAAGAAAGATACATAAAAGATGATGTTGGGCTTACTGAATATTTAACAACGTTAGCACTGGAAAATGCAGAAATTCATGTAAACGAATCTGCACCAGCAATAGCAGGTATTGCTTTAGAACAATTGGTTAATCAGTATCGTAATACCATGGATATAATTAAAAGAGTTTCTCGGCAAATGCCAAGTGAAATTTTAGATAGTATGATTTATGGTTTAGAAATAACAATGGATAATTTTTCTGATCAACAACAAGTGCACACTTGGGCAGAACAATTACTTGCTATTATTCAAGAGAAGGAGGGTAAAGGTTCTATTTATTCTTTTACTATTGAACAAGATAAAGAAAGACAAATATATTATCCCCAATTTAATGTCCGCCAACATGGTATTGATACCACCTATGATTGTAACTATGACTTAATAAGTTCTAACGAATTTAAAGCCATTATTTCGTTGAATAAAAATATTAATGGTTTGATTGAAGACGGTGGTTTTGTTAAACGCGGTGAAAAAGTTAAAGCCGTTGATAGTTTTGAGCAAGCGTTAACTTGGCTCATGGCTGAATCTAAACGCGGTCAATACATTCAACGCTACAAAGGTTTGGGTGAAATGAATCCAAATCAATTATGGGAAACCACCATGGATCCTGAAACTCGACGTATGCTGCAAGTGACCATAGAAGATGCAATAGCAGCGGATCAGCTTTTTACCACCTTAATGGGTGATCACGTTGAACCACGTCGTAAGTTTATTGAGGACAATGCATTGAAAGTGTCTAATTTAGATGTTTAGTTTATAAATCAATTGGTTGTAAGCATGAAAACACAAAAGTCCGATGTTGATATCGGGCTTTTGCTATTAAATCATTTTAACGATTAACACGCTTAAAATGAAAAATAGAATTAAAAGCATAAATATTAACGTAATTTATAGTGAATACGTTGGTATAAAAGGCCTGCAGCGCTATACTATGGCGTTTTAACTTACCAATTTAATTTTAGCTAAATTTAAGCTAGTTCAATGGGTATAATATCTTTAACCTAGATCATAAATAAGATTTACATGAGCACGTTTAATATAAAAACATTTCAAGGGCTGATCCTCAAATTGCAGGA
>CAZVPC010000182.1:0-5924 GCA_964629005.1 uncultured Pseudoalteromonadaceae bacterium
TGCCAACTGCGCTCGATTTTTTCTAATGTTAGAGTGTTAGCGGGTATTTTTGTTTGAAAATCTATTTCGTTTAAGCGACTTTTAAACCAATCGTGTAAAAAGTGATTACTGAGTAAAGCCGATTGATTAAGCTGTTGTTTTGCGGCTGCGGTTAGACTTGCTCTGGCTTGATAATAATTAATCAACGAAAGTGAAATTAATGGTATGAGCGCTAAGAGCAAAAACCAAAAAATTAAACTTCGGTAAATTGAGTTTGTTTTTTTTGTTTTTTGCGGCTGGTTTGAAAAGCTAAGTGTTTTGTCAGACACCCGACGTCCCTGATTTAATTATCAATAACAATAAGCTTAGTACATTTTTTATTTTATAAAACAAGCTATTTTATAAAATTTGTGCAGAAGCTAAGCTTACACAGCTTAGCTTTGTCAATCTAGATAAAATAAGGCGATGGTAAATAGAAATTTTATAATGCGAGGTCTATAACCATTTCTTTTAATTCATCTTTTGAAATTGAATTATCGTGATTTTTATCAAATTGAGTAAAAATGCTTTCACACATGCGAATACCTTTGTCTTGCAATAAACAGTCAATTAACTCAACAAATTCGCTACGGCTAATGACACCGTCTTTATCCTCATCGAAAACTTCAAATAATTCATCAACCCATTGATTAAGTTCCATAGGAATTCCTTCATTCTCTTGGGGAAAGTTATACCCTGAACTGTATCGGTTATTAACTCGATTTTAAATAACTTTTTGTAAAAAATTGTTTATCTGGCTATTTTTTGAGTAATTTTATTCGCTTTATTTGTAAATATTTATTTGTCTTGTAATAATTTGCTAAATTTCGATACTATCTGCGCAACGATTTGTTTAAAACGATTAAAATAATAAGGAATGAAAACGTGCCTAAAACGGTATTAAAAAACTCAATTGTCTATCTGTTCGTGTTGGTCGCGATAATGTTGAGTGATTATAGTTTTGCCAAGCCCAAAATAGTCGCCCAGACTAGCAATAATTTTGCCTTGAACGACTGCCATTTAAACGGAATACGAGCACAAGTAAAATGCGCTAGATTATTAGTACCTGAAAATTACTCGCACCCTGACGGTGCAAAAATAGCAATTAACTTAGCGGTACTGCCGGCAATTGATAACAGTGATCATAAAAGCCCATTGTTGTTCTTAGCTGGTGGGCCAGGGCAAGCTGCCGTAGAACTAGCTGCACCATTACAACGAGCGTTTGCTGAAATCCACAAAACTCACGATATTATTTTGATTGATCAACGTGGCACGGGAAAATCGAATCCATTAACTTGTGATGAAGTCAATTCTGCTAACGTTTATGAACTAACCCAAGCCGATTTTACTATTACAGACGTTCAAAATTGTTTAGCTGATATTGCTGCTAGTTTGCCTCAAGCAGATTTGTCTCAATATAATAGTGAAAATGCGATTCGTGATTTTGATGCGGTTCGTACTGTGCTTGGTTATGAACAGGTTAACTTATATGGGGGTTCTTACGGTACGCGTGCGGCATTAGTGTATATGCGGATGTTTCCCCACAGTATTCGTAGTGTGGTGCTTGATAGTGTTGGTCCGATTGAAGTACCCATTGGTTTATTTGGTCAAAGTTCAGCCCGTTCTTTTAAGTTATTATTAGAGCATTGCCAACAAGAACCAAATTGTAATAAAGCCTTTCCACAGCTTGGTGAAGAATTTCAGCAGTTAGTGACTCGTTTAAAAAAATCAGCCGTTGTCGTTGAAATACCACATCCGCGCCTAGGTTCAAAAACGAAATTTGTTATTGATAAAGATAAATTGATCAGCAATTTGAGAACGCAGTTGTATTCGATAGCAATGCGTTCTTTGTTACCCTTAGTTATTCATCAAGCGTATTTAGAAAATTATTTGCCGTTAGCGGGGTTAGTGGCACAAGGAGATGGTGGTTTTGGTGTTTATGTGGGTTTAACCTTTAATATTGTTTGTAATGAAGATATTCCTCGAATAAGTGCTGACATGTGGGCTAATGATGCGAACAATAATTTTGGTGGTGATAATAGCCATTTGGCATGGCAAATAGTTTGTCCTCAATGGCCTCAGTATCGTCCAAGTGAAAATTTTTATCAAAGTGTTACGGCGAATATTCCAACGTTAATCTTTTCCGGTAATTTAGATCCGGTAACACCGCCAAGCAATGGCGCCTATCCTGCGAAAACCTTACCTAATAGTAAACACATTATAATAAAAAATTCATCGCATACTTCGTTAGGCACCTGTGCAGCAGAGATAATGAATGAATTTATAACGACATTAAAACCTAAAGCATTAGATGAAACTTGCCTTGAAGAAATACCTAAAGAGTCGTTTATGACCAACCTTAACGGTAGCATATAAGGATATAACCTATGATTGAAATAACTAATTTGGCCAAAAAGTTTGGCAAAGTAAAAGCCCTTGACGGTTTGTCTTTTACGGCATTAGATGGTGAAATTACCGGTATTCTTGGCCCTAATGGTGCGGGTAAAACGACTTGTTTACGTACTCTTTACGGTTTACTTAAAGCTGATACGGGTTCTGCCATTATTGATGGTATTAATATTAGTGAACAACCACTAAAAGCACGTAGCCGTTTAGGTATTTTTCCTGATAAATTTGGTTTGTACGAGCGTTTAACCGCTTATGAGCAAATAGATTATTTTGCTAGTATTCATGGCTTAATGGGCGAAAGCAAAAAACGAGCTATTGAGCAGGTAATTACAGATTTAGAGATGACCGCGTTAGCACATCGAAAAGCCCAAGGTTTTTCACAAGGTCAACGGATGAAAGTTACCTTAGCACAAGCGTTAGTGCATCAACCACAAAACTTTGTTTTAGACGAGCCTACGCGGGGTTTAGATGTAATGAGTACGCGAATTTTACGTAATTATTTAAAAATATTTAAAGAAAAAGGACATTGTATTTTATTTTCATCACATGTTATGCAAGAAGTTGCTGCGTTATGTGATCGGGTAATTATTGTTGCTAATGGTAAATTGGCGGCACAAGGTACGCCGCAAGAATTATGTGAATTAGCAGGTGAAAGCCAATTAGAAGACGCGTTTGTTAAGATCATCGGCTCAGATGAGGGGATTGCAGCATGATCCAGTTTAAAGCGTTATTAAGCAAAGAATATAAAGAAGCGTTTCGTGATAAGCGTGCCTTAATGGTAGCAATGATGATGGCGGTGTTAGCACCGGTGATGATTTTCGCCTTGTCGAAAACGATGATCAAGGAAATGGTTGAAACACCACCAATTTACGTCAAAGTAAGCGGTGCTGAATTTGCACCTAAATTAGTAAGACAATTGCACAAAAATAATATTTTATTATTTTCAACAGTGCCTCAAGAAATAAAAAATCTTTGGCATGAACGTGATCTTGAGCTAATTATTCCCAAGAGTTTTGCTAAAGATATGGTTGATGGTAAAACTATTGATATTATTTTACGTACTGATTATAGCGATAAAGCGATCAAAGCACCTATTCGTCGTATTAAAGAGGAAATTAATAGTTACGCCCGATCAATTGGTTATAAACGACTTTTAGTTCGCGGCATTGATACGCGTTTATTACAACCGATCAAAATTATTGAACAAGATACCGCACCGCCAAGCAGCAATGCGATGTTTATTTCGATGATGTTAGGTTTGTATTTGCTTATGGCGGCATTTATGTCAGGTTTATCAGTAGCAATAGATTCAAGTGCGGGTGAGCGCGAGCGTAATGTGCTTGAAATGTTACTCTGTCAGCCAGTTAGCACGTTAAAAATAGTATTGGCAAAATTATGTTGTGCCAGTACCATCTCAATTATTGGTGTGATCTTGACCTTGTTGCTCACTTCATTTTCTGTCAGTTTTGTTGATTTAACTAAAATTGGTGCAACCTTTAGTTTAGATATGTTTAGTATTTTGGTGCTTATCATGTTGTTGCTACCGATCAGTTTTTTTGCTTCAGCGTTACAATTATTTGTGTCTTTTAGTGCGAAAAGTTTTAAAGAAGCGCAGTCAACGGTGAGTATGATCATTATGTTGCCGGCGATGATCCCTGTTGCCTTAATGTTTATCGACGATAAGCCAAAATGGTTAGACTGGTTACCTGTGTCTGGGCAATCGTTACTTATGGAAGACTTATTTAAAAACTTACCTATTAACTGGGCTGCTTTTGGTGCGACTTGGTTGGTAACGGTTGCGCTTACGGTAATATTAGTCATGGTGTTGTCGATCAAACTTAAATCTGAAAAAGTGGTGTTGGCGTTATAAATTTACACTGCGCGAATAAATTCCCGCCTACGACACCTCGAAGGTGGGGCTTTAGCCGCGCTTAGCTGTTGAATTTGAATTTTCAACTGTTAAATCTGTAAAAAACAGAATTTAACTCGGTATTATGCGCTATATTCTGTTTTTTATTTGTTGTGCTTTGTTTTTTATTTGGTTATATTATTTGTCATATACAAAATAACGCCTTTCAGGCAGAATATGCTGCATTATTTTCACCCACTTAACTATTTGCAAGCACTTTTATTACCAGTCCTTTGCTGACTATTGAGGAAAACCTATGTTAACTCGTACCATGAATATCGCTGATTATGATGCCGAACTTTGGCAAGCTATGACTGACGAAGTCACTCGTCAAGAACAACATATTGAGCTTATTGCTTCTGAAAACTATACCAGCCCGCGTGTGCTTGAAGCACAAGGTTCTCAATTAACCAACAAATATGCCGAAGGCTATCCGGGTAAGCGTTATTACGGTGGTTGTGAGTATGTGGACAAAGCGGAACAATTAGCGATTGATCGCGCGAAAAAATTATTTGGTGCAACCTATGCTAATGTGCAACCACATGCGGGTTCACAAGCAAATTCAGCGGTTTTTCAAGCCTTAGTTTCTCCGGGTGGTAAAGTATTAGGTATGAGTTTGGCGCACGGTGGTCATTTAACCCATGGCTCACACGTTAACTTTTCGGGTAAATTGTATCAAGCTATTCAATATGGTTTAAATGAAGATACTGGTGAAATTGATTATGACGAAGTAGAGCGTTTAGCACTAGAGCACAAACCTGAAATGATCATCGGCGGTTTTTCTGCCTACTCAGGTATTGTTGACTGGGCGCGGATGCGTGAAATTGCCGATAAAGTTGATGCCTACTTTATGGTTGATATGGCGCACGTTGCTGGTTTGGTTGCGGCAGGTCTATATCCAAATCCAGTACCCCATGCGCATGTGGTTACGACAACTACCCATAAAACCTTAGCGGGTCCTCGTGGTGGTTTAATTGTTTCTGCCTGTGATGACGAAGCCATATATAAAAAATTAAACTCAGCAGTTTTCCCTGGTGGTCAAGGTGGGCCATTAATGCATGTTATTGCTGCTAAAGCGGTTGCCTTTAAAGAAGCATTAGAGCCAGAATTTAAAGTGTATCAACAGCAAGTGCTTGATAATGCGAAGGCTATGGTGGCCGTGTTACAAGAACGTGGTTACAAAGTAGTCTCAAACAAAACGGAAAACCATTTGTTATTATTGGATTTAATTGATAAAGATATTACCGGTAAAGATGCCGATGCGGCATTAGGGCGTGCTCATATCACCGTGAATAAAAATTCAGTGCCAAACGATCCACGTTCTCCATTTGTTACTTCAGGTTTGCGCCTTGGTACACCCGCGATCACTCGTCGTGGCTTTAATGTTGCAGATACCAACATCTTAACCGGTTGGATCTGTGATGTATTAGACGATATTAATAACGAAGCAACTATTGAACGGGTAAAAGCGCAAGTTAAAGAAATTTGTGCACGCTTACCCGTTTATTCATAAATGTTGTATTGTAGGTTGTCCCGAGCGGAGCGAGGCGCAACAAAATAGATATTGTCGCAGCAAAATAGGTATTGT
>CAZVPC010000183.1:0-5903 GCA_964629005.1 uncultured Pseudoalteromonadaceae bacterium
TCCATTTGGCCGTCACTCCATCACATCCATGTGATCGTGACATACCTACATCCATTTGGCCGTCACTCCATCACATCCATGTGATCGTGACATACCTACATCCATGTAGGCAAAAAAAACCCGAAACATTCCGGTTTCGGGTTAGGGGTGGCTCAATAGAAATGAGCCGTGCGCTAATTAACTGAGAAAACGTCACTGTGTAATTTGTGTCTGAGCTAATAAAACTAAGTGTAGTGCGTTTTTTTGTAATTGCGAATAATTTTCGATTATTTTTTATCTTACTGATTATAAACAATAAGTTTATTTTTGTTCACTGCTTCTAAACTGGCTATGCACTAGTTATACACAAATTTATGCACAGTGGAATAATAAATTATTGGATTGAAGTTTTTTTTAGGTAAGGGGCTGAGTTAGCTTAATAATAATTATCATTAAGTCATAAATTATTTGATTATTTAGTCATTTACATCTATATTTTACAACAATTTACCTGCTATTGAAAAAATCATGTTGAATAAGTTTGATGCTATTCGAGCTAGTTTTTTCACCTTGGTGTTCTGCTATTCAAGTGTTGTATTAAGTGATGATAACTTAGCGTCAATAGACGATATTTTTGAGCTTTCTTTGGACGATTTGCTTAAAATTCAAGTCGTCACTGGAACGCGTGCTAAATCTAGAAAACTTTCAGATTCTACTGTCGCGGTAGATATTTATAATGCTGGAGATTTTAAACTTAATGGTTCGGGAGATCTAACCGAACAACTTAAATATTTACTGCCATCTTACAATGCCACCGTGAGAAATGGTGATGGTGCCGCTTTTGTCCGTTCAACCACTTTGCGCGGTTTGCCACCAGATGATGTGTTATTACTTGTTAATTCAAAACGTCGTCATCGCTCAGCATTGATCCAACACGGAGGTCCTTCTGTAACCGCAGGCGCTCAAGCGGCTGATCCCGGTCCTATACCTGCTATTGCGTTAAAAAGGCTTGAGGTTTTACGCGATGGTGCCGCTTCTCAATATGGCTCTGATGCCATTGCTGGGGTGCTTAACTTCATTTTTAAAGACAGTGATAATGAAGGGCATTTTGAGGCACAGTACGGTAATTATTATCAGGGCGAACGTACTTTGAAAGTTGCTGTTAATAAAGGTTTCTCTATTGCCGAGCAAGGTTTTTTTAACTTTAGTGCTGAATATATTGATTATGAGCAGCTTATTCGAGGTATTCAACCAGTCGCTGCTCAAGCCGCCATCGATGCCGGTATTGTTGGTGTTGGTCAAGACAGTCCTTATGCAGGAGATACGCTGGCTCAAACGTGGGGGCGGCCTGAAACTCGCGGCTTAAGAACAGCTTGGAATATGGATTATTCTTTTAACGATAACAAACAATTCTATAGTTTTGGTAACTATGCTGATTATTTTGGCGATTTTCGTTTTTTTTATCGTCCGCCGGACAATGCGTCGCTACAACCTATGCCATTAATACCGAATGATCCCACGCAAGGAAATTTTTGTTGGTGTGATATCTTACCTGCTGGATATACACCATATTTGGAAGCAAATATTACTGATTTTAGTTCCACTTTTGGCCTGCGTGGGCAATATAATAATGGTACGTCTTATGATTTTAGTACCAGTCTGGGAATAAATAAAATTCAATATCAGTTAAATAACACTTTAAATCCCTCCTTTGGCCCTGATTCGCCTCGTAATTTTAATATAGGTGATTTAACTCAAGAAGAAATAAACATTAATGCCGATTTTTCTAAGTTGCTTACCGATGATATTAACTTTGCTTATGGTTTTGAGTGGCGCGAAGAAACCTACATAATGGCTGAAGCACAACGTGAAGCATGGGCATCTGGTCCTTGGGCGAATGTCGGTCAACTTATTGATCCTCTAACAGGAGAACGTTATATATCACCACCTATTGGTAGTAATGGCTTGTCAGGTACAACTGCCAACGGTGCCGGTCGGTTTCGTCGTGCTAATTATGCACTTTATACTGATGTAGAATGGGATCTCAATGAAAAATCACGCGTACAAGGGGCGCTTCGTTTGGAGCAGTTTTCAGATTTTGGGGATACTCTCAATGGTAAGATTGCCGCACGTTATAAAATGACTAATAAAACAACGTTACGGGGCACATTATCTACTGGTTTCAGGGCACCAACGCCGGGACAGTCGAATTATACGGGGATCCGCACTAATTTTGATGGCGCTAGAGGCGTTCAAACTCAAGATGGAACGATTTTACCCACCAGTGAGTTGGCGGCTAGTTTAGGAGGCAGAGCACTTTCTCCCGAGATATCAAAAAATATTAGTGTAGGTTTGACATCTAATTGGTTAGAACATTTTAATGTTGCCATTGATGTTTATTGGATTGAGATTGAAAATAGACTTGCAAAAACCATTGATATTCCCGTTGCTGATCCCTTGTTTACTCGTGCCTCTTTTTATACCAATGCGTTGACCAGTGAAACCCAAGGTGTGGATATTGTCGCTCAATATGTTTTTAATTGGCAAAATGGTGCAACTAGCCAATTGCATTTTGCTTATAACTATAACAGTACAAAAATAATCAAACAAAATCAGGTTAATGGAATTAATCCAGTTGACGATATTACTATTTTCAATATTGAAAATAGTATGCCTAAAAATCGTTTCAATCTAACGTTAACTCACAACATCAGTAATAACTGGCAAATTAAAGTGAGAGCAAACTATTTTAGTCAAACTATTGATGAACGGGTTGAACATGAAGTGGTTAGTGCGGCAACGTTTGTTGATTTGGAATCAAACTATCAAATGAGCAAAAAGTTACAGTGGACGTTGGGTGCAAGTAATTTGTTTAACGTTTTTCCCACTAAAATTAATACGCGTATAGCCAATGGTTTACTTTATCCTAAACGTTCTCCTTTGAGTTATGGCGGTGGTATGCTTTATTTAAGACTGACTTATACTCTTGACGATTGATGCTTAGTTATTTTTGTTTAGGTAGGTTAAATTTATTGATATTAAGGAATGAGCGTTTGTAGAATAGCTTGCATTATTTTTTGTATCAAGGTCACCATAGGTGATATCATTCAGCTATCTGTTAAGTGATGTTGTTGTGAGTTCTATACATAAAAAGCAACATCATTAATTTAAATAAATAACTGAAATATAGAAGAATTCATGACCGAAACAACCCCGAAAAATTTTATTCGTCACATTATTGATGGCGATCTTGCCAGTGGTAAACATAATAAAGTACAAACCCGTTTTCCACCTGAGCCCAATGGTTACTTACACATTGGTCATGCTAAATCCATTTGCCTTAATTTTGGCATTGCTCAAGATTATCATGGTGCTTGCAATTTACGCTTTGATGATACTAATCCAGAAAAAGAAGATATTGATTACGTTAATTCTATTCAGCAAGACGTTAAATGGTTAGGTTTTCAATGGGCTGGGGATATTCATTATTCCTCAGACTACTTTGATAAACTGCATGGTTTTGCTGTTGAACTTATCGAAAAAGGGCTTGCTTATGTTTGTTTTTTAAACAGTGAAGAAACACGAGAATATCGTGGTACGCTTAAAGAACCGGGTAAAAATAGTCCTTATCGTGATACTTCGATTGAAGAAAATTTAACCTTATTTGCTAAAATGAAAAATGGTGAGTTTAAAGAAGGTGAGTGTGCCTTGCGGGCAAAAATTGATATGTCATCAAGTTTTATGTGTATGCGTGATCCTATTATTTATCGTATTCGCTTTGCTCATCATCATCAAACCGGTGATCAATGGTGTATTTACCCAATGTACGATTTTACCCACTGTTTATCGGATGCAATTGAAGGCATAACCCATTCTCTTTGCACGTTAGAATTTCAAGATAATCGTCGTTTATATGATTGGGTATTAGAAAATGTTTCAATTGATGTAGTGCCCCATCAATATGAATTTTCACGTTTGAATCTTGAATATACGGTGATGAGCAAACGCAAATTGCACACCCTTGTTGATGACAAGTTAGTGAATGGTTGGGACGATCCGCGTATGCCAACTATTGCGGCTTTTCGTCGACGAGGTTATAGCGCAGCGTCATTGCGAGAATTTACTAAGCGCATCGGTGTTACCAAAATGGATAATACTGTTGAAATGAGTGTGTTGGAAGCGTGTATCCGTGAAGATTTAAATGATAATGCCCCGCGAGCTATGGCAGTACTCGATCCGATCAAATTAGTGATCGAAAATTATCCTGAAAATAAGAGTGAAGCACTCACGATAAAAAATCATCCGAGCGATGAAACTCAAGGTACTCGTATCGTTCCTTTTGGTCGTGAACTTTATATTGAAGCAGCAGATTTTCGTGAAGAAGCCAACAAAAAATATAAACGTTTAGTGATAGGGAAAGCGGTGCGTTTGCGTGGTGCTTACGTGGTAACAGCAACGCATTGCGATAAAAATGAACAGGGTATGATAACCACGGTTTATTGTCATTATAACGCAGCAACGTTAGGTAAAAATCCAACGGATGGCACTAAACCAAAAGGTGTTATTCATTGGGTTAGTATTGCCGAGGCGCTAGATGCTGAAATTCGTTTATATGATCGTTTATTTACGGTGCCTAATCCTGCGGCAGCGAGTGATTTTCATGAAGTGATCAATCCTGATTCACTTATTGTTATAAGTCACGCTAAAGTAGAACCTTCGCTGAAAAATGCTAAAGCAGAGCAAGCCTTTCAGTTTGAGCGCCAAGGTTATTTTTGTTTAGATAATAAGATCAATGAATTAGAGTTAGATCAAGGTAAGTTGGTGTTTAATCGCACCGTTGGTTTACGAGATACTTGGGCAAACAATGGCAATTAAGGGTGTTTTTATAGCGTAAATATACAAAAAACCGGTGAAAAGCCGGTTTTTTATTGTCGTTTAATAGGCGTTATTTAAGACAAGTTTTTTAATTTGTTAAGTGCGATTAAAGCTCCGTCGACAAACCTCCATGTGATCGTGACATACTATAAATGAGCCTGTCGATAAGCATCACACGCGTTTTGATCTTCACACTCACCGTATAAGTATAAACTGTGATTGGTGAGTTTTACTTGATGTGCTTTAGCAATATCTTTTTGTCGGTTTTCGATAATATCATCTTCAAATTCAACAACTTTGCCACATTTCAAACACACTAAATGATCGTGATGTTTTTTTTGAGTTAATTCGAAAACAGATTTACCGCCTTCGAAATGGTGGCGAGTCACAATGCCAGCGTCGTCAAATTGATTTAACACCCGATAAACAGTTGCTAGGCCAATTTCTTCATGCTGATCTAATAAAATTTTATAAATATCTTCAGCACTAATATGTTGATTTTTTGGCATTTGTAAAATGGTTAAAATTTTAATGCGAGGTAAGGTAACCTTTAAACCAGCCCTTTTTAATTCTTCATTTTGTGATGGCATTCAGTCCAATCCCTAAGATATTTGTGGCTAAAATTATAGAGTGCTTTTCATTAGGTTAAAAGCTTAAAGTAGTAAATGAGCATTTTTTTGAACAAAAATCCTGTTTATATCAACTTTAACCACGCTAAAGTACTATTTTGTGGTAAAAATAAGATGATCAATAGAGATATTTGTTGGGGATCATTTCCCTCTGATAAAAGATTTTTAAAGTAAATTAAAACAAGAGAACAATTAAGAGGAACATAGTCTCTCATTCATATTATATGTCAGCAATAGTTTGTGCCATTTTTTTAGTTATGCTAATTAAAACTACAATCTAACAAATTGCAAGTGTTTAATATAACAATGCTTTTGTTAAAAAGTGTAAACATTGTCATCTTACATTGACTATGCTTTTTCTATGGGTATAGTATTTGTTAGTTAACGTTATAAGGATTTAAGGTGAAATTATTTGTACTT
>CAZVPC010000184.1:0-1091 GCA_964629005.1 uncultured Pseudoalteromonadaceae bacterium
AATTTAAAGAAAAACAATACTAAAAAGCCGACAATAAAGTCGGCTTTTCAAATACTTTTAAGTATTTAGATACTAAAACGGCATTTTCATGCCCGGCGGTAATTGCATACCACCGGTTAATGCGCCCATTTTATCTTTATTTTGCTCTTCAACACGACGAACCGCATCATTAATGGCTGCGGCGACTAAATCTTCGACCATTTCTTTATCGTCAGCATCCGTCATTAAACTTTCATCAATTTCTACTCGGCGCACGCTGTGGCTACCTAACATGGTAACTTTTACCATGCCTGCGCCAGCTTCACCAACCACTTCCATTTTAGACAATTCTTCTTGTGCTTTTGCCATTTTTGCTTGCATCTGTTGGGCTTGTTTCATTAAATTGCCCATGCCACCTTTCATCATAACTTTTCTCCAGACTTTCGATATATTAAAAGATTGTAATTGTCGCCACTTTAATCGCTGAGTTAAAATAATTCAAGCAACTTTACAATGCTTTAATACTACTTTCATCAATGGTCGCTTGATAATCTTGCTGTAAGGTTTGTACTATTTCATCTTGAGCAAGCAGCTCTTTGGCATATTGATAACGTTTATCATTGATCTGATTTTGAATTTGATAAGGATCGGCGTTAGTTTCACCAACAATATTGATCTCAACTTTGATCTTTTTCGTTAATAATTGACTCAACTTTTGTTCAAGTTGTTGCGTTGCATTTTCAGTAAGCAAATGTTTAGTTGCTTGATCTAAATTAAGTACTAAACTTTCCTCAGTAGAAAGCAAATCAACCGTTGCGTGAATAGCCAACTGCCTAAGCCTGCCATCCAGCGCCATAGAATCGATCATTTTTGCCCACTTATCCACTTGATTAGCATGGCGTATTTGCGTGGGGTCGATAACATCAGGGCGGTAAGAACTCTCTGTTATACTCGCTACAACAATGTCATTTTGAGATTTAACGGTAAATGTCGAATCGGTATTATCACTTGCTACTGAAATTTGACGCGCACTAGCGTCATTCGACTTTTTTGCTTTTTTTTCCAGTGCCTTGCGGCGACTTCTTAGCATATTTCTTTCGGCTAACACCGTA
>CAZVPC010000184.1:1191-5902 GCA_964629005.1 uncultured Pseudoalteromonadaceae bacterium
CTTTTTTGATCACATGCCGCTGGTGATATTTTTTGTTCCGGCTGATTTATTTGTGTTGCAGCTAACGTTTGTTCTGCTAAATTAATCGAAGCCGCTTGTTCAACAGAGGGCGAATACTCAATATGATTAGTGCCAAGATCGGGTGCTAACATGGGCTTAAAAGCGAACAATCGTAAAATCACCATATCAAAAGCCGCTTGTTCATCGGCGGCATAAGGAAGATCTTTACGGCCATTGAGCACAATTTGATAATATAATTGTACATCTTCAGGACTCATTGCTTGAGTAAATTTAGTTAATAAACTCGATTGCTCTGGTGATAAATCAAATTGTTGTTCAACCAATTGAGCAATGGCAATTTGATGTAATAATTGCAGTAATTCAGCAAGTAAACGCGGATAACTAGGTACATAAGAGGCAATTTCTTGAACAAGCGTCATTAAAGCCTGACTGTCTTGTTTTAATAAAAAGATCAAAATTTTAAAAGGCCAGTTATGATCTACACCACCTAACATTTGCTGCACATTAGCAATAGTTATATGGCCTTGACCTTGCGCAATGGCTTGGTCGGTTAAACTTAATGAGTCTCTCATGCTGCCACGAGCCGCTTTAGCGATCAGTTTTAAAGCGCCTTGTTCATGGCTAACATTTTCATCAACTAAGGTTTTATTTAATTGTTGCTCTATTTGAGCAACCGTTAGTGCTTTTAAATGAAACTGCAAACAGCGAGACAAAACCGTTACCGGTAATTTTTGCGGATCTGTGGTTGCCAAAATAAATTTAACATGCTCTGGCGGTTCTTCTAAGGTTTTTAATAACGCATTAAAACTATGGCGCGAGAGCATATGCACTTCATCAATTAAATAAACCTTATATCGCCCTCGAGTAGGTGCATATTGAACATTATCAAGAATTTCTCGGGTATCATCCACTTTAGTTCGTGAAGCCGCATCAATTTCAAGCAAATCGATGAAGCGACCTTGATCAATATCAAGACAAACATCACACTGCCCACACGGTGTCGCTGTAATACCCGTAACACAATTTAAGCTTTTGGCAAAAATTCGCGCAATGGTGGTTTTACCTACACCACGTGTACCCGTAAACAAATAAGCATGATGCAAACGCTTTTGCTGAAGCGCATTAACCAGAACAGTAACGACATGTTCTTGACCCATTAACTGTTCAAAGTTTTTAGGTCGCCATTTTCTTGCTAAAACTTGATAACTCATTTAATGAACCTTTTGACCATCATGTGTTGCTATCCGCCTGCCTATTCACCCGAATACTGCAGTAGTGAAAAAACATTTAAACCACATTGGCTTAAACATGCTTCACCACCTAAATCAGGTAATGAAATAACAAAACCAGCGAAAGAGACTGATGCACCTAAACGTCTAATTAATTTTGTGGTTGCAGCAATAGTGCCACCTGTTGCTAATAAATCATCAATAACCAACACTTTATCTTGTGCCGTTAATGCGTCTTTATGTATTTCTAACGTGTCTTGACCATATTCTAACTGATAATTTTCGCTTATAGTTGCTCGTGGCAATTTACCTGGTTTTCGTACTGGAATAAAGCCAACACCTAGCGCTAACGCTAAAGGGGCACCAAATAAAAAACCACGTGCTTCAGTGCCCACAACTTTAGTGAAATTTTGATCTTTAAACTGATTAACCAATAACTCGATAGTTAATGAAAATGCTTTTGCGTTATCTAATAAGCTGGTGACATCACGAAACATGATACCTTTTTTAGGATAATCGGGTATCGTTTGAATTGAATTTTTTAGAAAATAAAGTTGCGCTTCTGTCATAGGAAATTTGTCATAAAATTAAATGATGCAAGAATATAATAATTCAAATCACTTTGACAGTCACAATTAATGATATTAAAGCTAAGTTGTACACCACTTAACACAAATAAGCATAATAACTTATAAAAGAGGTGGCTTACAAACTACAACTAGTTGAATTTAATATAAAAACCACCAAAAAGAGAAGGTTTTTAATATTTTTGAACCATATACGATATTAAGTTTGGGCATAAGTTAATAACACGCGATCGTAGGCGGAAGTTTACTCGCGCTTTTCAATAGAGCTGCGCAGCTAAAGCCCCGCCTACATCACGTCTATTGTTTCCAAATGTCTTCGGGCTTAAGCTTTAGCACTTTACGCTTGCTTTTGGGTTTTTCACTTGCTGTTTTTTCAACAACAGTGGCATTAGGATTAACATAAATAGTTTTACTATTAGATGTTTTTTGCTGTTTATTTTTATTCGTGGGTTTACTCGCAGGCACGGCTTTATTTGTTTTATCGGCTCGCCATGTATGAGTTTTTTTAATTTCACCAACAGCTTCCATTTTATCGTCAGTTACTTTTTCTGTACTAAAGTCGATTTTTTTAGAGCGCTCCACATAGTATTTTTCTTGCATGCCTTGCAGGAAATTACGCAGTATTTGATCTTTACATTGCCGATAATGCTTATGATCAGGCTTTCTAAAAAATGCACTTAATTCCGGTTTGCTTATGCGTAAATCAGCAAGTTGTAATAATTCAATTACCTCTTCTGCTTTTAAGGCTAAGGCTATTTTTAATTTAGTTAAAATTAAATTGTTATTGAGCTTTTTTTCAGATTTCGGCTGTTCACCATCGCGTTTACCACGTTTTTCATTTATAAAGCCATTTAAAAAAGCCGCTAATTGAACATCGCTACAATTAACAGCCTCTTCATCATCTTCTTTTTTTAACCAATTACACACTTGCTCACGACTCACTTTTTGCCCAGCCAGTGCAAAAATAGCGACCATTTTTTTATCATTAAAGTTAAAGGTATAGCGAAGTCGACGTAAAATATCGTTGTTAGTCAAAAAAATCTCCAATTAAAGTATTAAACAAGCATAGCTATTTTAGCAGATAAAAGCATAACCAAGATACTGTTGCGCTTGAAAACATATAACTCGACTATTTAACTTGCACAAAAAAACAACAAAACACCATATATAGTGGTGATATAAATCACAAACACTACATATAGTGTTTTATTTTTATATTTACTCTTCAAAACTTGATCTAAATCAAAAAAACAGATCAGCAAAATACTATATATTGTGTCTCATAATAAAAAAACACCTATATATGGACTCGTTATGACTTTTAACTGCTTAACACCATCAGTTGTATTTCAAGAAGTGCCTAATGAAATTAGCTTATGCTTTAGCATTACCGGTTGCAAAGTAGGTTGTAAAGGCTGTCATAGCACCGAGTTATGGAATGAAAACTATGGTGTTGCATTAAACAACCAAAATTTTATTCATTGGCTCAACAAATATAAAAATTTGATCACCTGCGTGGTATTTTTTGGCGGTGAGTGGCAACCAAGTGATTTAATTGAAAAACTAATTATTGCCAAAAATTTTGGTATTAAAACCTGCTTATATTCAGGGCGTGATCATATAGATATTAATATTAGTCAGCATTTAACGTTTCTAAAAACGGGTGCTTGGCAAGCAGAGCTTGGCGGTTTAGACAGCAAAACCAGCAATCAAGTTTTTCGCAATGTAGTTACCGGTGAAAAACTAAACTACTTATTCTCAAATTCAACCAGTACCATTAATTTAGCAGAGGAACAACATAATGTTGCGGCTTAATGAACAACAAATTAATAATAAAAAAGATTTTATCGAGCAATACTTTTCAGCTAAAAATGCGGCTGATGGCTCTAAAATGGATGCCAATGCCAATGTTACCCATAAAAACATTGCTACCCTTGAGGCTGAGTTATTAAAAGACTGTTTTGTGCAAATTAATCGTGCTTTAGTACAAGATAAAATAAGCCAAGAATTTGGGGAAGAATTAAGCCAAGAATACTTGCGTCAAATCGAAGATCATGAAATTTATGTACACGATGAAACCAGTTTAAAGCCTTATTGTACTTCTATTAGCATGTACCCTTTTTTACTTGATGGCTTAACTAAGCTAGGTGGCGAGTCTAAAGCACCAAAACATTTAGATTCATTTTGCGGCTCTTTTGTTAACTTAATTTTTGCTATTTCCTCACAGTTTGCTGGCGCCGTTGCTACCGTAGAATTTTTAACTTATTTTGACTACTTTGCTCGTCGAGAATTTGGTGACGATTATTTAAAGACGCACACAAAATCGATTGAAAATCATCTACAACACGTTGTTTATGCCTTAAATCAACCTGCTGCCGCGCGCGGTTATCAAAGTGTATTTTGGAATATCTCGGTATTTGATCAATATTATTTTAAATCAATGTTTGAAAATTTTGTATTTCCTGATTTTTCTGAGCCTAGTTGGTCATCTGTTGATGGCTTACAAAAATTTTTTCTTAATTGGATCAACAAAGAAAGAGAGCAAGCTATTTTAACGTTCCCTGTTATTACCGCAGCAATGTTAACTGAAAATGGCCAATGCAAAGATCAGCAATTTGCTTACGATTTAGCCAAAGAGAAAGCCGAAGGTAATTCATTTTTTGTCTATTTATCTGACAGTGCCGACTCGCTTGCTTCTTGTTGTCGACTACGTAATGAAATATCAGATAACACTTTTTCGTATACTTTAGGCGCTGGCGGCGTAGCCACAGGTTCTATTAATGTTATTACCATTAACATGAATCGTCTTATTCAAGATGGCCGTGACTTAAAAGCTGAAATTGAAAAAATACAAAAATATCAAGTCGCTTACCG
>CAZVPC010000185.1:0-5883 GCA_964629005.1 uncultured Pseudoalteromonadaceae bacterium
TCAACACCTTTGAGCTTATACCAACCGGGATCCCAAATTATAGTATGTGGGGTAATAACACCTTGCTCTAATCCTAATACTGCCATAAAAGGTTTGATTGTAGATGCTGGTGGGTAACCTTGTACGCTGCGATTTATCAACGGTCGGTCTTTCGATGACAACAACTTTTTAAAATTTTTGTTACTGATGCCATGAACAAATAAATTACCATCGTAACTTGGATTAGAATACATCGCTAAAATACCACCATCGCGGGGATTAATGGCCACCACGGCACCTCGTTTACCTGCCATAGCTCGTTTAGCGATCATCTGTAATTCAATATCTAATGTTAAGGTGATATCTTTACCGGGTATGGGTGGTGTAAAATTTAACGTTCGAATAATGCGACCTTGGCTGTTTACTTCAACTTCTTGGTGGCCAATACTGCCATGTAAAAGACTCTCATAATATTTTTCCAAACCGAGTTTACCAATGTCACGGGTTGCGGCATAGTTTTCTGATTTATTTTGTCGAGCAAGTCTTCGGGCATCTTTTCGATTAATTCGTGCTACATACCCCAATGAATGCGTGGTTAATTCAGCAAAAGGATAATAACGTTTCAAACGGGCATCGATCACGACACCAGGATATTTATGTTGATTGACCGAAAACAAAGCAACTTGTTGTTCACTTAATCGTGATTTTAATTCAATGGGTTTAAAACGACGTTTACGTTTTAATGCTTTAAAAAACTTAGCTTGTTTATCGGCTGAAATGTTAAGTAATTGACTTAATTTTTGTACGGTTGTTTTAAGGTTTTTTACTTGCTCTGGAATTATTTCTAAGCTGTAAACTGGAGTGTTTTCAGCCAGTAACACGCCATTTCTATCGTAGATTAGTCCTCTGTTTGGCGCTACAGGTAATAGTTTAATTCTATTGTCGTTTGAGCGGGTTTGATATTTTTCGAAGGAGCTAATTTGAAGAGAATAGATATTATTGAATAATATTATTGAGAGTAGTAATAAACCCAGTAAAGCAATAAAGGCGCGACGAGCAAATAAATTTGCTTCGGCGGTATGGTTTCGAATTGGAACACGCTTATTTTTTAACACGAGATCACCAATTTATTCTCTATGATAAGGGTGATTGTTGTTTATGCTCCAAGCACGATATAGGCTTTCGCCAATTAAAACACGAACTAAGGGATGCGGCAGCGTTAGCGGAGAAAGTGACCATTTTTGTTCCGACGCTTGCATACACGCAGGTGCCAATCCTTCGGGGCCACCTACCAGTAAAGCAACATCGCGACCATCAAATTGCCAACGTTCAAGTTGTTGAGCCAACTGTGGTGTTGTCCAAGGTTTACCTTCAACTTCAAGGGTGACAATACGATTTCCTTTAGGAATTGCAGCCAACATTAATTTACCTTCCTTGGCTAAAATGCGAGCGATATCAGCATTTTTCCCTCGTTTTTCGGCAGGAATTTCTACTAAGTTGAAGGAAAGATCTCGCGGGAAGCGACGACTGTATTCGTTTAACCCTTGGTTAACCCAAGTCGGCATTCTATTACCAACCGCATACAGAGTAAGACGCATAATCGCTTATTCTTGTCCCCATAATTTTTCTAGTTGATAACGATCACGACTATCGTCGATCATAATATGAACGATGACATCACCCAGATCGACTAAACTCCATTCGCCAACGTCATTACCTTCCATCCCCAAAGGTTCTACACCCGCCGCTCGACATTCACTTGCGACTGATTGCGCTAACGATTTAACATGACGATTTGAGTTACCAGAACAAATGACCAAGTAATCGGCATAATCTGCTTTTTCTGAAATATTGAGTGTAATGATGTCGCGCCCTTTCATATCATCAAGTTTTTTTGCGACAAAAGAGCTTAACGCTTCACTTTGCAAAGTATTATTCCTAAATTAATTTATTAAGCTTTTAATAATAACATTATTTATAGTGAATTTTTTCCATTTGTTATAAATAAAGTTGTTGTTGTTGAATGTAATCAAAAACTGCTTTAGGCATTAAGGGTTGATAATTGGCGGCTTGTATTTTCTGTTGTTTCAATAGTTGGCGGATCTCGGTTGATGAAATATCATGATCATTTATTGGCGCAAATAAAATGCCACCGGTATTTTGCTGAGCAAGCTCTGCTAGGTTTATTTGGTGGTTGGCTAATAGTTCATGTGTTTGTTGATTATATTGAGCATTAGTGATTTTTGCTCGAGAGCAAACGACAAGGTGGCATAGTTGTAAAATTGCTTGCCATTGGTGCCAAGTGGTAAAGGTTAACAAAGCATCCATACCCATAAAAAAATAAATTGTTTTGGTTGGATGCGCTACGCTTATTTCTTTTAATGTTTCCACTGTGTACGAGGGAGTATTACGATTTAATTCGCGCCTATCAAGTTGAAATAAAGGTTGCTCTTGGCAGGCTAACGCAACCATAGTTGCGCGTTGTTTAGCATTAGCAACGGTTTTATTTTTGTGCGGAGGTATATGCGCGGGTATTAAATAAACGTGGGATAAAGCTAACCATTTTGCTGCTTTGCTTACTGCGTTTAAATGGCCATAATGAATGGGATCAAAGGTACCACCAAAAACACCAATATCGTTACCCGTTTGCTTAGGCATATTCATAAGCTAAGGATAAATTTTTAGTGCTATCGCCGTGATAAAGACTAAGGCAAACATCAGCGAGTAAAATGAAAGGATTAAAGTCACTACTGGTTTTACTGATCAAATCAATGTCGGCTAAGCGACTCAATGCTAATAATAAATTGTTGCGGTTAATATGAGTTAAGGCGTGTTGATACAGTGGTTTACGTTTATCCCAAATACGATAGGTTTTAAATAATTCTGCTTGGGATATAGCACTGGCTAATTTTTCTTTCATGTTAATGAGCTGTTTTAGCTCTTTGTGTACATGCCAAATAATCTGTCCGGCGGCAATACCTTCTTGCTGTTGTTGATCCAGTATACGGATCACCTTATTCAAATCACCAAGCAATAAGGCATCAATTAATTGGAAATGATTAAATCTAGCTTGGTTGATCACCAATTGCTGAACTTTTTCTACACTGATTGGGGTTTGCCCATACAAAATAGATAATTTTTGTAATTCTTGCTCTAACGCTAATATATTACCTGCAAATAATTCGCTTAATAAAGGGAACACTTGTGGTGCTAATGCTAAGTTGAGTTTTTTTACTTGGCGTTGCAACCATTGTTGTAAATTTTTACCTTCGAGATCGTAAAGCGGTAAATAACAACCAAGGTTCATCATGGTTTTAAACCATTTACGATTAACCGTTGCAGCGTCTATACGTGAGCCATGTAATATCAGTATGATATCGCTATGAAATTGCTTGCTTAGCTCGATTAATGTTTTGCTAGCTTGATCGCCAATTTTTGTACTAGTAAGTTCAACTTCAATAATGCGTTTATCCGCAAATAAACTTAAAGATTGATATTCATCAATGAGTTGCTGCCAATTAAATTTATCATCGGCACTAAAGCGGATCAGTTCAATAAAACCTTGTTGTTGCGCGTGAAATCTTATTTGATTTAAACTATCATTTTTTTGCCATGGCTCATCACCAAAAACTAGCCATACGAGTTGGATTTTTTGATTTAATATGCTGTTTAGTTGGTTATGATAAATTTTCATAATGTTGTATTTATAGCACTTCTTTATCCGAATTTAGGGATTGTTAAAGTTTAATACTCGCCATATTCCGTAATATTTTATCTGCTGCTTCGGTACGCATCTCACTGAGCATAAGTGATAATTCTCGACTTTTTGCGAGAGCATTATCAGGGTCGTCTTGATAATCTCTATTAAGTTCAAAACTAAAGCGCTGCACTTTAGCATTTGGCATTCGTAGTTCGTAATTTACGGTGTAGATGATTTCATATTCAGCAACTTGACCATTGTTAAAAACTGATAACGTGCGGCGATCTAAATGATCTTTTAAAATACGTAATTCAGGCGTTTTATTAGCAACGTATTTAACCAGTTTAACTTGATTGATTTTCAAATGTTTTTTTACTAATCGGGTTAATTCACCATAAGTATCGCTAGAGCTAACATATAAGGTTTTTAATTCGGGTGATAATAAATAGTCACCGCGAAGCCTAAAACCGCAACTGAATAAGTTGCTCAGTAGAGCCGTGAAGAGTATGAAACTGAACACGTTTTTGGTTTTTTTAGTGATATTTTTATTGGAAAACATCATTAAATTAATTCGCTACTATGTTGACAAGTCGCCCGGGCACATAAATAATTTTACGTATGGTATTCCCTGCAACAAATTTATTAACATGCTCTTGTGCTAAGGCTAATTTTTCAACATCGTTTTGCGGCAGACCTGCAACAATGGTTATTTTGGCGCGAACTTTACCGTTAACTTGCACGATAATTAATTTTTCATCTTCAATTAATGCCGATTGGTCAACTTGAGGCCATAACACATCTTCAACCTGAGTTTTACCATCGCCAATGGTTTGCCATAATTGATGACTTAAATGCGGCACAATGGGGGTTAACATCAATACAACTGCGCGAATGGCTTCTTGCATGATCGCTTTATCTTCATCACTAGTTAACGGTGCTTTACTTAAGTGATTCATCAATTCCATGATCGCGGCAATGGCAGTATTAAAGGTATTGCGACGACCAATATCATCACTAACTTTAGCGATAGTTTTATGTAATTCACGACGCAATATTTTTTGTTGACTTGTTAATGTTGACCCTGCTTTTAATAATTGTGCTAATTCAAGGGCATCACCGGCTTGATTAAAGTCGTAAGTTAATTTCCATACCCGTTTTAAGAAACGATGTGCGCCTTCAACACCTGAGTCAGACCATTCTAAGGTTTGCTCTGGTGGAGAAGTAAACATAATAAATAAACGTACGGTGTCAGCACCGAATTGATCGATAACCGATTGTGGGTCGATGCCGTTATTTTTTGATTTCGACATTTTACTCATACCAGCAGATTTTACTGGTTGTCCATCATGTTTACTGATTGCTGAAATAACATGTCCTTTTTCATCGCGTTCTACTTCAACATCGCTTGGCGCGATCCAATCTTGCGCGCCGTTGTCGGCTTCTCGATAATAAGTGTCAGCTAATACCATGCCTTGACATAGTAAACGTTTAAACGGTTCATCAGATTTAACTAAACCAACATCACGCAGTAATTTATGGAAAAAACGTGCGTAAAGTAGGTGTAAAATTGCGTGTTCTATACCACCAACATATTGATCAACGGGTAACCAATAATTGGTTTTTTCAGCATCTAACATACCATCTTGGTAATCGGGAGAACAATAACGAGCAAAATACCAAGATGATTCCATGAAAGTGTCAAAAGTATCAGTTTCACGTAGTGCTTCTTCCCCATTATAAGTGGTTTTTGCCCATTCTGGATCGGCTTTGATTGGAGAGTTCACGCCATCCATAACGACATTTTCAGGTAACACAACAGGAAGCTGATCGGCAGGAACGGGTACCGACTCACCGTTAGCTAATTGCAACATTGGAATGGGCGTACCCCAATAACGCTGGCGAGAAACACCCCAATCGCGTAAACGATAATTTACGGTAATTTTACCTTGGTTTTTGGCAATTAATTTATCTGCTATCGCTTTAAATGCAGCGGTAAAGTCTAAACCGTTAAACTCACCTGAATTGATTAATTTTCCTTTTTCGGTGATCGCCGCTTTACTAAAATCGTCTTCTTGTTGGGCTTCAATCACTTGGGTGATTTTAAGACCATATTTTTTGGCAAATTCGTAATCGCGTTGATCATGTCCTGGCACCGACATTACCGCGCCAGAGCCGTAATCCATCAAGACAAAATTAGCCGCCCA
>CAZVPC010000186.1:0-5856 GCA_964629005.1 uncultured Pseudoalteromonadaceae bacterium
CATATAACGTTCTGATACCCAACCTATGCCTCTTTTATTTAGAATTTCAGCTAATTCCTGCGCAGAGTTAAGATTAAAGCAAATTAAGTTTTTCAGACAAGTAGCGATTGACTCTTTATATGAAGACATTTCAAAACTTTCACAGTATGCCCAATAAGTATCACTACCGTAGAACTCTTCAAATTCGTCTAAATCTATATTTACTTCAGAATCTAAAAAATAAGCTCTTGGATCTATTGCATTGGGTATATAAGAGAATTTATAAATCAAAAGTTTGCTAATCAAGCTACTTGGAATGACTAAAAAACCCTTATCTAAGTAATGATGCATTGCTAAGCTTACGAATTCCCTAAAACTAGGAAAGTTTCCTTTTCTAGTTTCAAAATGCTCACTTTCTATTTGTATTACATTTTTATTGGCCATGTTAATCCATTAATTTTACACAGACACCCATTGTAATTTTCACAAAGGATATTTGCATAATTGTATAATTGCCGCTTATATAATATGAGATCCAAGAATTAGATTCTGACCTTCGTCAGGATGACAGAATAAAAACCTTGTCATGCCGAGACTGACAACGCAGTTCGTCATGTTGGTACTGAAATAAATTCAACATCACGGTTTCAGCATCTCTTGCTTAGTCTAATAACGTCAGCATTAATCTTTAAAATTATTGAACTGAAATGACTGCTCTAACTCGGCTTCGCGCACTAATTTCATTACCGCTTGTAAATCATCACGTTTTTTACCGGTAATACGAATTTTATCGCCTTGGATCGCTGCTTGTACTTTTAATTTGCTGTCTTTAATTAGTTTAACCACCTTTTTAGCAACAGGTTGATCGATGCCTTCTTGAAACGTGACTTGTTGGGTAAACGTTTTACCCGTATGGCTAGTATTACCCAAGGTCATCGCTTTGGCATCTATATTACGTTTAGTTAATTGGCTGCGTAAAATATCAAGCATTTGATTTACCTGAAAGTCTAATTCCGCTTTTACCGTGACGGCTGGCGATTTCCATTCAAAACTAGCGGTGGCACCACGAAAATCAAAGCGAGTACTGAGTTCACGAATGGCATTTTCAGTGGCATTACGTACTTCGTCTAAATTGGTTTCTGAAACAATATCTAATGATGGCATGAATTTTCAACCCGTTAATAAATTTTCTAGATATTAACAAAAGCCTTTGCTTATCGCTAGAATAAGTCACTGTGTTATGATTTAGTTTTGCCATTCATGACGATTTATTTTTATGAACATAGTTATTGTCGGTCAAGGTGCTATCGGTCTGCTTTGGCACAAACATTTTCAGCAACATAATAACAACAACACCATAAAAGTTAAAATATTAACCTCAGCGTCCAATAATACCGCTGATGATATGCAAAAAATCAGTTACTTTTATAGTCACATAAATGGTTTAAGTGAACAATGCCACTATCAACCAGCAAATCTTAACGATATTGCTGTTGCCGACATTGTTTTGATTTGCGTAAAGTCCTATCAAGTAAAACAAGTAATTGCTGCTATTGCAGCATTTTTAACGAAGCAAACTAACATTATATTAGCCCACAACGGTATGGGCACTTTGCTTGATTTACCAACCCCTTTAATACAACAGCACAGGTTTTTAACGCTATTAACCACGCATGGCTGTGCGCGACCCATGGCAAAACACATTATTCATACCGGGCTAGGACGAAGTGTTTTAGGCTTACTCACCGGAGAATTATCAACTCAAACTACAAATGCTATTACCAAACTGTTCAACCAAGCGTTACCGCAAGTTAATTGGTCTAACAATATCATTACAGAACAATGGCAAAAACTAGCAATAAATTGCGTGATCAACCCTTTAACCGCACTACATAATATTAATAATGGTGAAATAAATAAAACTCAATTTGACCAAATAAAAAGTAAAATAATGAGTGAAATCGTACAAGTTGCGCAAGCAGAACAGCAATATTTATCGGCTCAACAACTTTTAACAAACGTTGAACATGTCGCTACTGTCACCAGCAAAAATTGCTCGTCGATGCGCGCCGATATTTTAGCAAACAGAGCGTCTGAAATAGATTATATTAATGGTTATATTCAGCGCTTAGGTTGTCAGCATAATATTGCTACCCCCGTTAACAACCAATTAGTCCAACAAATTAAACAGCTTAACGCTTAAAAATAACGTACTGACGAAAAAAGATACCTTTTTTGCCAGCTCTCTATAAAGTGAATTATAGCCATCTATGGTTAATGAGGAAAAAGATGATGATGAAAACTCTTATCAAAAATAGTATAACAATAATTTTTACCAGCTTTATTTGTTTGTCTGCATTCGCTCAAACCACGCTATATTATAATGTTAATGGTTATACCCTAAACAATAGTGACAAACTCATTCAGTTTTCGGCCATTCAATTTACTGATGATAAAATTGACAAACTATTTCAACCAGCAGATAAATTACCTAACAGCGAGCAAATAATCAAAATTAATGGTCAAGGTAAAACATTGTTACCGGGATTAATTGATGCTCATGGTCATGTACTTTCCTACGGGCTAAGTTTGCTACAAGTCGATCTAACCGGCAGTAAAAGTGAACAACAGGCAATTAAACGTGCGCTTGATTTTCAACGAATTCAATCCCCTGCAAAAGATAAACATGAATGGTTATTAGGCCGTGGGTGGAATCAAGTACTTTGGCAAAGTCAACAATTTCCCAGTGCAATAAACTTAGATAAATATTTCAAAGACACTCCTATTTGGTTCAAGCGCATCGATGGTCATGCTGGCTGGGCAAATTCAAAAGCAATGGCATTAGCTGGGATCAAAAAACACACTATCGCTCCAGAGGGTGGGCAAATAATTAAAGATAAAAATGGCAATCCAAGCGGCGTATTTGTTGACAATGCGATGGCGCTGATCACCAATAAAATTCCCGCCTTATCAATGCAAAAAATGAAATCAACACTAGTAAAAGCAATGAAATCCCTCGCTTCAATGGGCTTAACTTCGGTGCACGATGCGGGCATTGATAGTGCAAACATCAACGCCTATAAAGCGCTGGTAAAAGAAAATAATATGCCGATCAGAGTTGATGCGATGATCGATATAAATGACAAAAATATCAAACAGTTACTGCAACAAGGTCATTATCGTTCTAGCGATGACAAATTTATAATTAACAGCGTAAAAATATCCGCCGATGGTGCGCTAGGTAGTCGAGGTGCCGCATTAATTACTGATTATTCAGATCAAGCAGGCAACAAAGGATTAATGCTTTACAGTAAAAAACAGCTTGAGCAATTTATTAAAATGGTGATGAATGCCGGTTTTCAAGTTAACACCCACGCTATTGGTGATAAAGCTAATAAAGTGATTTTAGATCTGTATCAAAAATATATCACTACCGACAAAATCAAGGCACAACGCCACCGTATTGAACATGCGCAAGTGTTACGCCTTGAAGATATTCCGCGTTTTGCCAAATTAGGGGTAATAGCTTCGATGCAAGCCACTCACGCCACCAGTGATAAAAATATGGCACAAGACAGATTAGGAAAAGAGCGAATATTAGGCGCTTATGCTTGGCACAAATTACTAAAAGCTGATGCCATTATTGCTGGCGGCTCAGATTTTCCCATTGAATCGCCCAACCCTTTTTATGGTTTACATGCTGCTATTACCCGCCAAGATCATCTTAATCAACCTGAAAATGGTTGGTTTGCTAATGAAGCGATGACGCCAATTCAAGCATTTAGAAGTTTCACTTTAGCTGCCGCTTATGCTGGCCATCAAGAAAATCTTATCGGCTCGCTAGCAGCCAATAAAAAAGCCGATTTTATTCTTGTAGATCAAGATATATTTAAAATTTCAGCACAAAATATCTGGAAAACCAAAGTATTACAAACTTGGGTTGGTGGTCAAAAAGTTAAGATTGATTAAAATCGACTTCCAGTATAAATGTTGTAGGCGTGACTTCAGTCGCGCTTATTGAAAACAACAATTTAAGGTCTATAAACTTTGACGTTTTTATAACCAATATCAAGTAAATACAGCGCTTGTAGTTTACTCATTACACCGCGATCACAATACAATAAATACTCTTTGTCTTGCGGTAAATCACCAAATTGGGTGGCGAGTTTATAAAACGGCAAATGTTTAATTTCCACATTAGCAATTTTTAATGGCTTTTCATCTTCTTCTTCAGGGCTACGAATATCAATAATAATCGCATTGGCCGGAATTTCTTCCACCATGTCTACCGCAGCCACTTCGGCGTCAGTTTCCTTACCGATATCACGAATATCAAAAATGCGTGTTTCTGCAATGACTTTATCTAAAATAGCAAAATCAAAATTATTTTCTTCCGCCTCAATTTTAGACAATACCGCTTTAACTGTCGGCTTTTTAGAAATTACGCCGCAATATTCAGGAATGGTTTTAGCAAAATCTTCGGTGCCTATTTTACGGGAGATATCAATAATATCTTGCTTATCATAAGCCACTAAAGGGCGCAAAATAAGTGTTTCAGTCACTCGGTCGATCACATTTAAATTGGTTAACGTTTGACTTGATACTTGCCCTAATGCTTCACCGGTAACTAAAGATTGAATTCCGAATTTATCGGCAATATTGGCGGCGGCTCGCATCATCATGCGCTTTAAAATTACGCCCATTTGGCCGTTTTCTACGTTTTCTAAAATTTCTGCGACTACGGGTTCAAAATCAACGGCAAAAAATTTGATCCGATGTGAAGCGCCATATTTATTCCATAAATAATAACTCACTTGCTTTACACCGACTTCGTGCGCCGAGCCACCTAAATTGAAAAAACAATAATGCGTGCGTGAGCCTTTTTTGATCATTTGATAACTGGCAACACCCGAATCAAAACCACCCGACATCAGTGATAATACGTCTTCTTGGGTGGCAATAGGAAAGCCCCCTAAGCCTTTGTGGGATTCAGTAACAATAAAGAGCTGATCATGTTTTACTTCTAACCGAACAGTCACATCAGGCTTAGTGAGCTTAACCCGCGCACTTGCAACGTTTTGATTTAAGCCACCACCCACATATTGTTCAACTTTTAAGGAGTTAAAGTTATGATCGCCATTGCGCTTTACCCGTACACAAAAGGTTTTGTTTTCAATGGTTTTTGCATGAACCGCAAGGGTTTTCTCGAAGATATCGTGAACATCAGTAAACGGCATTTGCTGCACTTCAAGAAACTGAGCAACACCGGGAATACATTTGAGAGTGTCGATTAAAGCCAAACGTATGGTGGGATCATCATTTTTACAATTAACTTCCAAGTGATCCCAATGCGCGCGCGTAGTGACTTGTTCATCAACCCGACGCAGCACATTTTTAACGTTAGATTCTAATATTTTAGTAAAACGTTTACGAACCGGACGAGATTTAATGGCAATCTCAGCTTGAGGTTTAACGATAAATTTCATCGACAATGGTGCTCAGTTAATAGATAAAAATATAATGGCGCGGATTATACAGTATAAATAGTAACTGTATACTTCCCGCGGCAAGGATATCTCAAGGGGCTATCAAGTATAAAACTTGCGGGTTAACTTGATCCTAGAATCCGCAATCGAGACACGGATAATAGCGCAGCTCCTTGATTCACCTAGCTATATGAGAAAATGACTCATCACCAATAAGGTGATACCGCAATTTTTCATTACGCTAATTAAATCAGATAGCTACACTCTTATTTCGCGCCCAACTGCTGAATCTAGGTTGATTCTAACTCGATAGCATTTTCGTCACGATCAAAAACTACATAACGATCAATGCCATTACCTGACTCAACATCATGGGTCATTTTATTCAAAT
>CAZVPC010000187.1:0-5836 GCA_964629005.1 uncultured Pseudoalteromonadaceae bacterium
GAAATAGCGGTGTTTTTTTATCTTTGAAATACTACAATTTGTTCATTAGTAATAGCATTTTAAAGGTGCCACCATGAATAAATTTCTATCCAAAGGTATTTTGGTCTTCTCATTAATCGGTTTAATTAGCTTGTCTGGTTGTAGCGCCATCAGCACTTCGGTAACTAAAGGCGAGCTTGATGTGCAAACCAAAATGTCGCAAAGTGTTTTTTTAGATCCAGTTGCACCTGAAAAACGAGTGATTTACGTACAGGTTCGTAATACCTCAGATAAATCAGGATTTTCGCTTGGATATGCGATAAAACAAGCGATTTCCAATCGTGGCTATCGCTTAACCGATAATCCCGAAGAAGCGCATTATTGGTTACAAGCCAATGTATTAAAAGTAGGTCGCGTTGACAAAAGAGCAGATAAATCTGGTTATGGGAGTGCCTTAGCCGGTGGTGCTGTTGGTTCAGTATTGGGTCATGGTGATGGTAATACCGCCATGATCCTTGCTGGCGCACTACTTGGTACGATGATCGATGCTTCGGTAAAAGATATTTACTATACCATTATTACTGATATTCGAATTTCTGAGCGGACTAAGGGTAACGTTATTGTTACCGAATCAGATCGATCTACATTAACCCAAGGAACCTCAGGCAGTAAAACTGTTTCTTCGGTTGAACAAGTTAATTGGAAACGTTATCAAACGCGCATTGTTTCTGTGGCCAACAAAGTTAATTTATCGTTTCCTGAAGCAGAGCAACCTTTGATCAAGGGTTTAGTGCAAAGTATTTCTAATATGTTTTAAGTTGAACCTAGGTTGAAAAGTTTAAAAAATCTCAGTTTAAATAAATTGGGATTTTTTTTTGTTGCTATTTCGAGTAAGCTAGATAAAAAATAATAATAATAAGTCACTTCTTGTGGTAGTAAAGCCAATAGCCCAAACTCTTAAAAAAATCGTCAAGTTATATAGTGCGCTGCTAATTTTTGGTTTGGGCATTATTTTTTGCCTTGGTTTTTTAGGATTGTTTTTAACTGTCACCCCTTCTCAAACTGATCATTCATATACGGCTAATGAGTTATTTACATCGCCTATTTTATATTTGATGTTTTTTTTAGTGATCATGTTTGCTCTGATCATTCATAAAAGACTTAATCGACAATTAAATAAACTGCTACGGAGTATAGAACAATTAGAGCATTGGGCTGACGTAACTGAAATTCACGAAAAAACATCATTATTAAAAACTAAAGATAATATTTCTGTGGCTATCAACAAGCTATTGAGTCAACTTCAGCGAGCAAAAAACAATGATAGTCAGATTGAACAACGTATTCGTCAGCATGCTTTAATTGATGAAGAAACAGGCATAGGTAACCGAGATTTTTTTACCAATCGATTGGATGCCTTATTGTCTGAAGAAGACGCACGAGGAACATTGTTATTAATTCAAGTTAACGAACTTGATTTGGTTGCGGCTTTACATGGTGAACAGCAAGCGTTAATTTTGCTTGAATTTGTTATTCAAACGATAAAAAAACGCATACAAGCCAAAGTCAATTATTTTTTGGCAAGGCGAGCCGAATACGAAATAGCGTTACTGTTGCCGAATGCCTACGTTGCTGAAACTGAGAAATTAGCCAATAAATTAATTAAAAGCTTGTCATCAATTGCCTTGCCTGACGGCATTAATAAAGACGAGTTTATTCATATTGGTATTAGTTGTTTTAAAGCAGATCAAAAGCCTTATCAAATTTTAGCTGAGGCTGATATGGCATTGCGTTCAGCACAATTGCAGGGACCATCGCAATGGTTTATGTTTGAGCGTAACGAAATTGATGATGAAAGCGCGAAAGGCTCGCTACGCTGGCGAACTTTTTTGCAATCAGCAATTAAACACAATGCTTTTGTGATATTTTTTCAACCGGTGGTTGCTAACATTGATAATAAAATTTTGCACCATGAAGTGTTGTCAAAAGTCAGAGACAAACAAGGGCAATTGATTAATGCCAGAGTGTTTTTGCCGATGGCGCAAAAATGTGGTTTATCAGTAGACGTTGATATGCTGGTTGTTGAACAAGCCTGTCGGGTATTGAGTTATGAACAGAATCAACACGATGATTGCAGCTTAAATATCTCGGTTGATGCTTTGCTTTCTAACGATTTTATCAGTAAATTTATGCATCAACTTAAACATTTTTCTAACATTGCGCAGCGTTTGATTATTGAGATCAGCGAATATCATTTAGTCAGTCAGTTTGCTGAACTGGAGCCAATTTTAAAAAAATTACATGCCTGTGGCATTCGATTATTAATTGATAAAGTAGGTCAATATTTGGTGAATGGCAATTATATCAAAACGTTGCCAATTAGCTATATAAAGCTACATTCGAGTATTGTTTTAAAGATACAAGATAAAGCAGAAAATCAAATTTTTATCAATAGTTTAAGTATTCTTTGTAAAGAAAATAAGGTTGATATTTACGCGCTTGGAGTTGAATCAATTGAAGAGTGGCAAACCTTATTAAAGTTAGGGGTTTGTGGTGGCCAAGGACATTTTTTTACCGAGCCGATGGAGCAGGTGGCAAGGGCCATTGAGATGCCAGAATAAGTTTTCTTTCGGCTAAGGCGTGAATAGGGTTTGAATACGCGCCGCCAAATGATAATACACTGCTTTTATTTTATTTGATTTTATTTGGCTTTTTAGCTTCGATTAAGTTGTGTTTTAGTTTGCGCCATGTACTGCCAGAAATAATGAAGCGTAATAAATCGCCGCGTTTGATCGACAATTTAACATCATGGTATCGAAAAAAAGGATATTGAATAGACGGTAATGGATAAAAATTATTCATTTATATGCGCTTAAACCATTAAAAAACTTGCGCCTTACACACAATTAGAGATAATGGTTACATAATAAAATTTAAAAAGTGATCAAATTATTATTACCGCGCTAAGATATTTGCTTACCTTAAAAAACAATAATATTGCTTAATGTCATTTATTCAAAAAATTAGTAAGTTATTTTCTAAAAAACAATCAAGTGATCTACTTGGCATATCGTTGCGCCAAAATTCGTTAGCGTATTGTTATATTCCAAGTATTAGTGATGCGGAACGATCGAGTCGTTGTCAAAATATTGAACTCAATACTAGCGATGTTGCCACGCAATTTGCCGATTTTGGTAAACTTCATCAAGTTAAGGGTCAATGTCAGTTGATCTTATCGTCGAGTCAATACCAAATTGTACAAGTAGATAAACCCGATGTACCCGAAAGCGAAATTGCTGGTGCGCTGAAATGGCAAATTAAAGAGTTAGTAACTTATTCTCCTGAAGATATGTTGTTAGATTACTTTAATAGCCCAACGTTACCCGATGGCAGTGAAAAATTGTATGTGGTTTGTACCGCGCTTAGCCCATTGAAAGACTTAGTGCATAGTTTACTCTCTGAAGAAATAACCCTAACCGCGATCACCGTTGAAGAATTTGCTTTTGCGCGCTTGCTTAGTTTTAGTGATGATGCACAAATGTTAGTTTGTCAGCAACCTAACGAAGATGTATTTATTTTGATCATTAAACAAGGTCAAATTTGTTTTCATCGGCGTTTGCGTGGTTTTGCACAATTAGCGAGCAAAACAGAAGAAGAATTATCTTATGGCTTGATTGATACGTTGAGCCTTGAAATTCAAAAATCATCAGATTATTTTGAACGGCAACTTAAACAATCGATGATCCGAGCTATTAAAGTTATTTTACCAATAACCACGGAAACATACCTAATTGGTAAGTTAGCTGAAAATACTAATATACCGGTAACACCATTGGAGCTGCCTGAAACATTTTCTGCCTGTCGTGATATGGCTGCAGCCATCGGTGCGACTATGCCTGATAATGCCACCGAGCCTGAAAAAGCAGGAGAGCAGGCATGAGTAATAAACACGTTATTAATTTATTACAGGCAGAATTGTTACCACAAACGCCGTTATTATCACTTAAACGGGTGGTATTGATCTGGGGGTTGACCTTAGTTTTAATGATCATGGTGATGGTTATTGGTCAATACCAACTCACTGAAGCGGAACATAAAAACAAGCAATTAAAGAGTGAAAAAACCCGACAGTCTACATTACAAACAGACTTAGCAGCACAGATAAGTAAACGTCGCCCTGATCCGCGCTTGGTTGAGACGTTAGCCACGTTAAAATTTTTAATCACGCATAAAAAAGCGATCTATATTAATTTAACCGATGATTCAAAAACGTATGTGGCTGGCTTTGCTAAAGCAATGACCGAGCTTGCTGATATTCATCAACGTGATATTAGTTTACAAAAAATTGTTATTGCCCATAATGATGTGAGTTTTACGGGAGTTGCTCGTTCTCCTGATGCCGTTCCTCTGTGGATGGCTGGTTTTAAACAGGCAAGTTTACTTGTTGGCAAATCGTTTACGTATTTTAAATTGGCAGAAAACGAGCAGCATTATACTGAATTTGTGGTTAGCTCAAATGAACCCAAGGAGGATAAATAATCATGCAGCAATGGCAAGATTACTCCGATAAATTTGCACAACTAAGTATGCGCGAACAAGCGATGATCACTGTGACGGGATTGGTTATTATTGCTTTTTTATTGTTCTCGTTTTCGATCAAAGGCTCATTTACCGAGTTAGCGAAAAAACAGTATCAAAATAGGCAATTGCTCAACGATAATCGCAATATACAAAACACTATTAGTGAATTACAGACCGCCTTACTGAATAATCCCAATGAGCGCTTACGGCAACAAATTACTCAATATAAGCAACAGCTTACCAAAATAGATCAATCGTTATTAGCGTTAACTTCTAAGCTAATTGATCCGATGCAAATGCGACAAGCATTGGAAAAATTATTGTTAATGCAAAAAGGGGTGAAATTAATTTCTTTTGAAATTACCCCCGCAGCACCACTATTAACAAGTGCAACAGCAACAACTGAAACAGCAACAAGTGCAACAGGTAAATTGACAAAGGCACAAGTGACCAGCCAACTTGTTGAACAATCCGTGCTGAAAACCAATCAAAAAGCAGCGTTGTCAAATAATAAAAATAATAGTGCCGATGAAGCAATAGGTTTGTATCGACATACTATTAAGCTCAAACTTAAAGGTTCTTATTTTCAACTTCGTGATTATCTCACGCAATTAGAAAGTCTGCCGTGGAAGTTTTTTTGGGAAAAATTTAATTATCAGCTTAAAGAGTATCCGCAAGGTGAGTTAGAAATAGAAATATATAGTTTAAGCCTGAAACAGGAATTTATCGGTGTTTAACTTAATGCATAAGCAAATTGTTAACCTATTAGTTTTGGCGGTTTTATTGGCTGTTTCAATGAATGGCCGAGCGGCTTTAGATCCGACCAAACCTTTGTTTGGCACTCAAGTGTCGAGCCAAACTAAAGTGTGGTCGCGGCTCATGTTACAGTCAATCTTTAAAGCAGGTAATACACGTAAAGTAGTGATAAATGGTGAAATACTGAGTCAAGGAGATAGTATTTTAGAGTACAAGATTACGGCAATAAAAGCTCGTGAAGTGGTTTTGGATTCTGAGGAGAAGCATTTGGTATTAGTTTTGTTTGATCGTAGTAAATTTACTAAACGTGTCTATACAAAAAAGACCGTCGCTAAAAAAACAGTAGCGTTAACAATACCGGCTGCGCAGCAGGGGATAAAATCAAAATGATAGACCCTACGGATATAATTATAAATAAACAGATGAAGAATAAAGAAAAAATGATCAAATTTTTACCCTTAAGCCTTAGTGCCTGCTCTTTGTTATTGTTGTTGGGCTGTCAATCGGTACCATCGCAACC
>CAZVPC010000188.1:0-5818 GCA_964629005.1 uncultured Pseudoalteromonadaceae bacterium
CCACGACGTCAATTAGGGGCTGAATTAGCCTATAATTTTTAAATTATGCCCCTAGATCAAGTTAGCTAAATATTCTAGCGAGGTAATACCATGCTCCAACTTGATTTTGGCAAATTGATCTAAAGTATTCATTATTAATCCCTTGAAAAATTACGATAAAATATTTTCTATACCCATATACCCATATACTCATATATGGGTATTTAGTAACAATATCACTAATGGAGTACAATCGCTTTACCACGACCACTGCTTTCTGAGCCAGCCTCAAGTTTGCCCTGATGGTTAACAATAACTTGCATATCACCAAAATGACGTTCGTATAATTTATAGCCCATATTAAGCAACTGTTTTTTCACCTTTTGATCAAGTCCGGCATGATGGCGGATAACATTTTTAGGCCAAAGCTGGTGATGAAAACGGGGTGCATCAACCGCTTGCTGAGCCGTCATCTTAAAATCAACCACATTTAAAATAGATTGATAAACCGAACTAATAATAGTGGTACCGCCTGGGGTTCCTGTGACCATAAAAATATTATTATTTTTTAATAAAATTGTGGGTGACATTGACGATAACATCCGTTTTTGTGGTTGAATTTCATTCGCTTTACCACCAATAGCACCAAATACATTGGCTACCCCTTGTTTAGCACTAAAGTCATCCATCTCATTATTTAAAATAAAACCAGCACCAGTAACCACCATCCCACTGCCAAAACCTAAATTAAGTGTGGTGGTGTTTGATACCGCGTTGCCCCACTGATCAACAATAGAAAAGTGCGTGGTCTGTTCACTTTCAACAATACCGGCTTTAATTTTTTCTGTTGTAGAAATTTTTGTTAAATTTACATCTTTTGCACGTTTAGCAATATAGCTATCAGCAATAAGTTGTTTTACCGGCACATTAACAAAATCAGGATCACCTAAATAATCAGCACGATCAGCAAAAACTCGTTTGCCAATCTCTGCTAATAAATGAATATAAGTTGTCGAATTATGCTTTAGCTGTAGATCAGCCGCTTTTAATTGATACATTTTAAGCGATTGCAAAATAGCAATGCCACCAGAGCTAGGTGGTGGCGCGGTAACTACTTGGTATCCATGCCAATTAGCAACGATTGGTGCTCTCGATTTAGCCTGATAGCTTTTTAAATCTTTATGACTGATCAAACCTCCCTGCTGCTGCATAAAATCAACGATTAGATCCGCAGTTTTCCCCTGATAAAAACCATTAGGTCCATCATCACGAATGCGAGTCAAAGATTGCGCAAGCTCGGGCTGCTTAAATAGTTGACCTGTTTCAGCTTTAGCAAAGTAATCAGCAAAATTGACTTTGATGCCTTTTCTAGCCATTTTATTAAGATAATAATCAATATGAGCTTTAAGTTTGGCGGGCACAATAAAACCGTGTTCAGCTAAATCGACCGCTGGTTGAACTAACGTTTGCCAAGGCAAGGAACCATATTTTTTATGTGCCAACCACATTCCTGCTACCGTACCGGGAACCCCTGAAGCAAAAATACTATAAAGAGACTTATCATGGATCACCTTACCACGACTATCAAGATACATGTCGCGGTCGGCTGTTAAGGGGGCTTTTTCTCGATAATCAATAAAATCATTATAGCCATCTTTACGCACTAACATAAAACCACCACCACCAAGATTACCCGCTTCAGGTAAAGTAACCGCTAAAACAAATTGTGCAGTAATTGCGGCATCAACGGCATTACCGCCTTGTTTCAAAACTAACGCAGCCGCGTCAGCACTAAAACTATCGGGCATTGCAACCGCAGCTTGGTGTTCAGCAGCGCTCACTGGTAAACAAAAAAGAATAACCAATACAGATAAATATACTTTTAATTTCATTTATTTTCCTAATACACAACAACGGTCAACTAACGTAAATGAGGAAGCAATAATTTACCATGAAATGGTGAAATAGGGTTAATTTTAATATTCTTAATTAATAATTAACCTACCAACATTTAGCTAAGCAACATTTCCAATAAAAACTCTATATTTAGTTATAAAAAACACTTAAATTTTAAGCATATTTTTGTTTTTGTCCTATGATTAATAAACCGAATCAGAAACTGATCTTGTTTGCTAATTAACAAGATTTTTACTACACGTTAAGCAAGATAATAAAAGGATAAAGTTATGATCTATGCAGCTCCCGGTACCGATGGTGCCGTCATAAATTTTAAATCTCGATATCAAAACTACATCGGTGGTCAGTGGGTAGAACCCCAACAAGGCCGTTACTTTGAAAACATTAGCCCTACTACTGGCAAAGTTATTTGTGAAATTCCTCGCTCATGTGCATTAGATATTGAATTAGCATTGGATGCCGCTCATAAAGCTAAAGATTCGTGGGGAACAACACCAGTAACTGAACGTTCAAATGCGTTATTAAAAATAGCGGATCGCATTGAAGAAAATTTAACCCTGTTAGCTGTTGCTGAAACGTGGGATAACGGCAAAGCCGTGCGAGAAACATTGGCCGCTGACATTCCACTAGCTGCGGATCATTTCCGTTATTTTGCAGGTTGCATACGCGCTCAAGAAGGCTCCATGGGCGAAATTGACGAAAATACCGTTGCTTATCATTTTCACGAACCTTTAGGGGTGGTTGGACAAATAATTCCATGGAATTTTCCCATTTTAATGGCCGCATGGAAGCTTGCACCCGCATTAGCTGCGGGAAATTGTGTAATTTTAAAACCAGCAGAACAAACCCCTGCCTCTATTTTAGTATTAATGGAACTCATTGAAGACTTACTACCTGCCGGTGTTTTAAATATTGTCAATGGTTATGGCGAAGAGGCAGGCAATGCACTTGCGACCAGTAAACGCATCGCTAAAATAGCATTTACGGGTTCAACCCCAGTAGGTGCTCATATTTTAAAATGCGCGGCAGAAAATATTATTCCTTCGTCAGTAGAATTAGGCGGCAAGTCACCAAATATTTTCTTTAGTGATGTTATGACCTTTGAAGACGAATTTTTAAACAAAGCGGTTGAAGGAGCAGTATTAGCTTTTTTCAACCAAGGAGAAGTCTGTACTTGTCCTTCTCGTTTGTTAGTTCAAGAAGATATTTATGATCAATTTATTAGCAAAGTTATCGAACGTTCCTTACAAATAAAACGGGGTAACCCACTTGATACCGAAACGATGGTAGGTGCGCAAGCATCAAAAGAACAATTTGATAAAATTTTAAACTACATCGAAATTGGCAAGGCCGAAGGGGCTGAAGTGTTAATTGGCGGAGGAGTAGCGAAAATAGAGGGTCAATTCGATCAAGGATTTTACATCCAACCAACATTACTAAAAGGCAGTAATGAAATGCGAGTTTTTCAAGAAGAAATTTTTGGTCCGGTGATCTCTTTATGTACCTTTAAGGACGAAGCTGAAGCACTAAAAATAGCCAACGACTCTGAATTTGGTTTAGGTGCCGGTGTATGGACTCGCGATATGAATAAGGCTTATCGTATGGGGCGTAAGATTCAAGCCGGTCGAGTATGGACCAATTGTTATCACCTTTATCCAGCTCACGCAGCTTTTGGCGGCTATAAAAAATCAGGGGTGGGTAGAGAAACGCACAAAATGGCATTAGAGCATTATCAACAAACTAAAAATATGTTAGTTAGTTATGATGTAAATCCGTTAGGTTTCTTTTAAATTGCCCCAAAATTTTGCAGTTGATACCAAAAAATTCGTATTCAACTGCAAAACCCTAACTACAAAAGCTTAACTACAAACCAACCATAATAATACTAGCGATAATATAACAAATCAGTGCTAGTATGCCGCCAACAATAGCATACGGTAATTGCGTTTTTACATGTTCTAATAAGCCACAGCCCGACGCGATTGCCGACACGCAGGTGGTATCAGATATTGGCGAACAGTGATCGCCAAACACACCACCGCCCAAAATAGCCGCAATAACTAGCGAAGGCGGTAAACCTAAGGTTTGAATAAGTGGCACACCTATGGGGATCAAAATAGCAAACGTGCCCCAAGAGGTTCCGGTACTAAACGACATTACCGCACCGGCTAAAAACAACATCGGTACAATAAATACTAAAGGTAAATAATCACCAACAACACCCGCAATAAATATACCGGTACCAAGCTCTTTCAAACTAGCACCTAAGGTTAATGAAAATAAAACAATCGTCACCAATGGCAATAATTCCGCCATACCTTTAAAACCAATGTCAACTAATTGCTGATGATTATAACGTTTAGAAAACAACAACAATAAATAAGCGGTAACACAAGCCAAAACCGTCGCATAAAGCACTGAAGTTCCACCACTACCTTGAGTAATATCACCATGTCCGGTCCAATACATAAAAAAGAACATACCAAAAATCATCGTCGCTAACGGCACTAACATAAATCGTGCTTTAGTTGGCTTAACTATTTGTTCTTTAACATTTTCATCAAAAGATATTTTATTAAGATCTAGCTCTGCTTGTTTCATCGGACCATGCACTTTATCAGTGACTACTGTGTATAACACCAGTAACAACGCGATGATCGCATAAAAGTTAAAGGGAATGGTTCCCCATAACACTGACATTGCCGATTGACCCAAATCGTAATTATTCAATAGCCCTAAAACATAAGCGCCCCAGCCGTTCAACAGCACTAAAATACAGACTGGTGCACTGGTACTATCGATCATAAAAGCCAAGCGAGCACGACTCATTTTAAATTTATCGAATAAACCTCTTGATAAAATACCGGCAGTAAGCACACTCAAATTTGATTCAATAAAAATCAAAATACCGGTAATAAAAGTTACCATTCCTACTTGCCGTTTTGATTTAGCAATCCCCTTAGCAACCAGTTTTTCTACCAGCGCACTTACGCCACCAGAATTTCTAACATAAGCCAATAATGTGCCAATCAAAACACTAAAAATAAGCAAACGGGTATTACTAGGCGTGCTAAAAACACCAATAATTCTTTCAATAAAACCAAGAAACGCATAAAAAACAATATTTGAATGTTGCTGATAAGCTAAGAGCAATTCAGACGAAAAAATAGCCATCAGCAGCGCCATAATAACTTCTTTTTTCCAAATAACAACGACGATGGCAATGAGTGGAGGAAGTACTGATAACCATTCCATAAATAATTAACCTTTATAATTTTAATAAGTAGAGCAAAATTTATTGAGCACTGGCAATAGTAATTTCAAATTCAGGCATTGCTTGAATAACTTTCTTTACGGTACAAGTATTCGCTGAAGCGATTAACGCCTTATGATATTTTTTGGGAAAACTATCGGGAAGTTGTACCGATAAGCTTAATTTTTTCTTATATTTACCCTCTTTAGCTCCAGCAATATTTTCATTGTGCTGAAAAATTTTAATCCCTTCGGTACTGATATCGCGGGATTGACAAAATTGTCGAATATAAAAAGCCGCACACAAAGGCATACTTGCTAAAAAATAATCGAAAGGCTCTGGATATTCAGCCTTACCTCCAGCAGTAATACTTTGATCACTAATAATTTCATGGTCGCCAAAATTGGCTTTTAATTGCTGCCCGTCTAACATAGATATTTCTATTTTCACTTAACTCTCCTGATACTCAACCATGCTTTATTTAAAACATTATTGACAAACACTCTACATTAGCATCAACTAATATTAAAGTGTTTTTATAACAACCGTTCTTAATCATCAGTAATTAATTGATTAAACAAGTAATTTAGTAAAAAAA
Source organism: uncultured Pseudoalteromonadaceae bacterium (assembly GCA_964629005.1). GTDB lineage: Bacteria > Pseudomonadota > Gammaproteobacteria > Enterobacterales > Alteromonadaceae. The sequence continues at coordinate 5,748 of CAZVPC010000188.1, forward strand.
AACATTTTTTATTTTTTGTAATTTTTTGTAATTGAACTAGTCTTATGATCATGCAAATCAGATCATCCTGA
>CAZVPC010000189.1:0-5770 GCA_964629005.1 uncultured Pseudoalteromonadaceae bacterium
TGGCAAATAAAATTAATTGTAGAAGGTTGTCACGAGTGAAACGAGGCACAACAAAGCATTATAAAAGTTATCTCTTAACTGTCTAATTGTCGCGGCAAGCAGCGACCTACAAACAGCTATAAAATCAATGCATTATGCATTACACATTACGTAACAATCCACAGGAACAGAGCCAGCAACTAATATAAGCTTATATTGGCATTACACCGTAAAAAGGAAAATAACACCATGAAATTTTTACATACTATGATCCGCGTTAATGACGTAGAAAAATCACTACATTTTTTTATCAATTTACTTGGCTTAGTAGAAACTCGTCGTTTTGATGTGCCTGAAGGAAAATATACGTTGATTTTTTTAGCCACAGCAAAAGGTGAAGCTGAAATAGAGCTAACTCACAATTGGAATTCTAACGAAGAATATACTCGCGGTAGAAATTTTGGTCATCTCGCCTTTGCCGTGGATAATATTTATCAAACTTGTCAAACATTACTTGATGCAGGCGTTGAAATTAACCGCCCACCACGTTGTGGTCATATGGCTTTTATTAAATCGCCTGATAATATTTCAATAGAGTTACTACAAGAAGGGGAAAAATTAATGCCCCAAGAGCCATGGTTAAGCATGAAAAATTCTGGCTGTTGGTAAAATATCACCAACATAAAATAACTTAACAACTAGGCATTTCATTTAGCTTTTAGCTTTTAGCTTTTAGCTTTTAGCTTTTAGCTTTTAGCTTTTAGCTTTTAGGATACAAACTCACTTTATTGCGTCCCGACTCTTTAGATTTATACAGCGCGGCATCTGCACACTCGATCCAAGCCTCGTAACTAGCAAAAGTTTCACTAATTTCAGCAATACCAAGGCTAATCGTATAATTTAATTCAATATCATTATATTTAACGATTGATGACTCAACTGAACGACGTAAGCGCTCTGCAAAAACAAAGGCATTTTTTAAATCAGTATCCGGCAGTATTACTGTAAATTCTTCACCACCATATCGACCTGGAGTATCGGTTTCTCGCACATGATGTTTTATTAACGCCGAAATATGACGGATCACTTCATCACCCACCATGTGACCATAACCATCATTCACTTTTTTAAAGAAATCAATATCTAACATCACTAAACTAGCCGTGTTATGGGTGCGAGTCCAACGTTTATATTCTGCTTGTAAACATGACTCCCAATGAATTCGATTAAACAATCCGGTTAAACCGTCGGTTTGGCTTAAAATAGCTAAGTCTGCATTGGCTTTTTCTAAACCCTGTTTATGCACCGCACTGTCGGTAACATCATAAACAATCAAACACAAATGGGTGACCTCACCTGTCGCCGACATTAACGGAATAAAGGTGGTATTTTGATACATAAAATCAGCAATACCAGTAACTGGCCGATAATTATCAAATTTAAACAAATAAGGCCGTTGTTCCCAAATAGTAAACGCTTTATTTTTTAACATAAAGACCGACTCTGCTTTACGAATAAACCAATCTTTAGGTATTTCTGCAAATAAATCGAACAGCAACTTTCCTTTAGTCTCTTGGGGTAACAAACCACTATGGTTTTCCATAAAACCATTCCAAATTTGAATTGAATAGTCTCTATCTACCACCACTAAACCAACATCAATGTTATGAAGCATTTCCATTAACCAGTGTAATTCTTTAAGTTGAGTATGTTCTAACGACATAATTAATCCAGTAAATAAGAGACTTTGTGGTTCAATGTTTGCATTGATTTTTCAGTAAACAATAGCAAAATATCACATTTTATCGGATAGTTTTCTATCCCATAACTAATTTCAATCGCTAATGTTTTTTGCCATTTAGTAATATTTTTTGCCACTAATTCAGAAATATTACAATGCTGACCTAATACCACCGGATGCCCTTGACTAAAAGGTAAGTCCAATTGCTCTGAAATACCATTTAAGCAGGCACCAATAAGTACATTAGCAATATCCATTAACAATTCAAGTTCAGCTCTTTCATCAACGTCTTGCTGATAATTCATTAAAGAAGCAATATCTTGAAAACTTGAATCATTCAAAATAAGCAAGGCTTCACCAGAAATACCACCACCAATAAAGCCCTGACAAATACCAGAAATACTTTCATTCGTTTCAACCGCTTTTAATGCCATACTTAATTCACTAACCTCAATTAAATTAACATTAGGGATAGGCAATACCACAAAAACATTGAGCAAACGAGCCAATAAATCACCTGCTCTACCCATGGCAACATTGGCAATTTCTTGATAACAATCACGTAACTCAGCATCGAGCATCACATCAATATGAACTGTCGCTGGTGTGACATTAATTTTAGGCGCAACCGCCATAGCCGGCAACGCTGCGCTTTTGGGTGTAATTTTAGGTGTAGAAACTGCTGGCGTACTATCGGTATTTTTAGCCGTTTCAAACAAACCGTACGCGATCAATATTTCAGTTAAGTTGTCTTTGCTAACCGGTTTTTTAATAAAGTCTAATGCTCCTAAACTCTTAACCCGCTGATACGCCGTTGGTTGAATATCACCTGAAATAACAATAACCAGTGTGGGTAAATCTTCTTTTAGAATAGCTTCTAATACCTCATAACCATCCATTTGCGGCATATTTAAATCAAGTAATAACACATCACCTTTACCTGCTTTGATGGCCGCAATGCCTTCAACACCATTAGTGGCAAAATTAACATCAACATCCCAGTTATCAGGCAATGAACGCGCAACTTGTTTGCGCGCCATGTTTGAATCGTCACAAATTAGCAATTGAGTTGACATATAAAGCTTCCTAAACAAACCATTTTTAAACTAAACAGGGATCGATACATTGGCTAAAATAGATATCACCGATAACTAAAACAGTTTTTGAAATATTAATCGTTAACATTATCTAAAATTAATTATATAGGGTGATTGATAATTAGCAAAAATATTGTTCTTAGTGGCTATTTATTTACAACCAAGTTAAGCTAACGACAGATAATTTTAATAACCCTAATACTATAAGAAAATGAAACACTTTTTAACACTTTTTATATTTAATTTATGCTTTTCTACTACAGTATTTGCCCAATACTTTGAAGGCAATAGCTTAACTCAAACAGAAAACTTAGTTAAAGCGGGTAATAAATCCATTACCTTACTCGGTACTCAAGTTAAATTGGGTGAAACAGCACCAGACTTTAAAGTCGTTAATGAAAACTTCACTCCCGTTAAGTTATCTGATTTCAAAAACAGCCTTGTCTTAATTTCTGTGGTACCCAGTTTAGACACGGGTGTTTGTTCGTTGCAAACCAAACGATTTAATGAAGAAGTCGCAAATTACCCACAAGATGTAGTGATGTTAACCATCAGTAATGATCTTCCTTTTGCACAAAAACGATTTTGCAAGCTTGAAAATGTTGATAAGCTAAAAGTATTATCTGATTCAGTCTGGCGTGATTTTGGGGCGAAATATGGCTTACTAATCAAAGACATGGGTTTACTTACCCGTGCTATTTTTATTATCAACAAACAAGGAAAAATTGCTTATAAAGAATTAGTTCCTAATATTTCAAATCACCCTAACTACAAGCAAGCCTTAGCCGCATTAACAAAATTAACGCAACCAGTCAGTGTGCCGGTTCCTGATAAAACAACAGTAGAAAAAATACACTCGGGATCACCCGATGCAATACTGCCTACAGTTAAAAAAAAGGGACTTGAAATAAACAGTGAGAAAACAACAACATTAAAAACACTACCCAAAAAAAAGATCTCAGCACCCGCAACAACTCATTAGCTTTTTATCGCCAAAATAATTAAGTAAGTAAACACTCAAATTACTTACTTAATCAAAAACAAATCAACTTTTTAATTGTTTTCTATTGAAAACCGAATCATCAACCCCATCTTTATTATTGTAGTCGCCGCTAGGGTCTACAACTTAACCGCCTGTTCATTAATGAAAGGCACAAAACAAAATATTGCTAACTATGCTCATTATGAGCATGAATAATAGGATATACATTATGCGTACTTCTACAGAATTAAACCCACTTTATCGTTCATTTATTGGTTTTGAGCACTTAGCCAGTTTAATGGACAAAGCTTCGCGAGCCGAAAAACAACCAGCCTATCCCCCTTATAATATTGAGTTATTAAGCGAAAACACTTATCGCATATCAATGGCTGTTGCCGGTTTTACTGAAAATGAACTCGATATAGAATCCAAACAAAACACCTTAGTTGTTACCGGTACAAAAGCCGCAGATAACAACAGAGCTAATAGAAAATTTTTGTACCAAGGCATAGCCGAACGCAACTTCGAACGTAAATTCCAGTTAGGCGATCATGTAAAAATTATAGGTGCATTCATGGAAAATGGTTTATTACACATTGACTTAGAACGTGAAATTCCCGATGCACTAAAACCTAGAAAAATAACTATTCATGGTAAAAGTTTACTCGAAGGGAAAACCGACAACTGACAAACAAGCTAAACTCCCTCTTCTGTTTTTTCTGTCAAGTGTTAGCCCAACATAATTAGTTGGGCTTTTTATATTCAATAAACGATATGTTGTCTTGCTAAAAAATTATATTAAGTATTATTTACTCAATATAATGCCATGTTACAATCACTTATTATTCAAACAATAAAGCACTTTCATACTGATGAACAAACCTTTAGTTATTGATTATTATACCGACATCCTCTGTGTGTGGGCATGGATTGCTCAACGACGCATTGATGAGTTAAACAATAAATTTGCTGAACAAATTAATATCCAACATCGTTATCTTGATATTTTTGGCAATACCGCAGAAAAAATGCAGCGACAATGGTCACAAAAAAATGGTTTTAACGGTTTTTCTCAACACGTTATTGAATCAGCAGCACCTTATAAAAATGCCCCTATCAATGCTGATATTTGGTCTAAAACTCGCCCGAGCACTTCGGCAAATGCCCACTTAATATTAAAAGCTATATCGCTTGGTTACAACAATGAAATCAGCATACAAATGGCCTTGTTTTTTCGCCAAGCATTTTTCACCCAAGCTATAGATATCAGTAATATCAGCCAACTCTATGACATCATCCAACAACACGGACTTGACAAAAGCATAATAAAACAACAGCTTAATAATGGCAAAGCCATGGCTGAATTAATGTTAGATCATCAAAGCGCTAAACAATTAAGTTTAAAAGGTAGTCCCACTTATATTATTGATAATGGTAGACAAACCTTATACGGCAATGTTGGTTACCGCGTGTTACATGCCAATATTGAAGAACAATTAAAAAATCCAAATAATAACGCAAATTGGTGTTAATGGTTAATTTATCTAATGATCATTTCATCTGTTCACCGTTATTTTTTTTGCTATGGTTTGTTGTTTATTAAATATATCGTACTCGGTAAAATCTTTTTTTTTTGCTTGCTCACGGTTAATGTTTCCGTAACCTTCTAATATTTTATATTCGTTGAACTCAAGAAACTTATTGACGCTTTGGGCGAAACTTTTCATGGTGAAACTGGTGCGGCGTTCAATAATGCCTTCTAGATAATCAAAAAACGCATTGATGGCACGCTCTAATTGTCTGATCTCTTTTTCATTTAAATAGTTTTTACCTATAGTGCTATCTTATTTTAGCACTCGCCCATCAGGTGCATTTTTATAGGTTTGCATGCCCATTAGCGGTAGATTACTGTCGTTCATGGCTAAAGACAATTTCAGCTGAAGTTTGCCCTGTTATGGCATAGTTGCTAAT
>CAZVPC010000190.1:0-1060 GCA_964629005.1 uncultured Pseudoalteromonadaceae bacterium
GTTTCGAAGATGACAATTAGAATAAATACCTGAGTGATCTGCATAGGCATGTTTATTTATTAGTCTGTGCGCAAAGTTAAACTCTCATTTTTAGATTTCCACGCAGAGCACAGGAACTAGGGTATATCAGGTTAAGTTGTTACCGCTTTGATATAACGACAAAAACGATCAAAATCTATATTGCCGCCAGTTAAGATCAACGCGACTTTTTTGCCTGCCATGGTTGATTTTTCTTGAGTTAGGGCGGCTAATGGCGCTGCCCCAGCGCCTTCGGCCAAATTATGTGTTGTTTGATAATATTGGTACATTGCCGTGGCAATTTCATCGTCACTGACGGTAACAATACGATCAGCACCTTGTTTGATCACTTCGAATGCGGCACTCATGGGACAACGGGTTTTAACACCATCGGCAATGGTATTCGCACTCTCGGTATTAATTATTTTTCCCGCCGCAAATGAAAGTGCAAAGGTCGGGGCTCCTTCGGCAACAACACCAACAATTTTTGTTGATAAGCCCAGTAAATCACGAGTTTTGATCAAAGCGGAAATACCTGAGCCCATGCCCACCGGCACATAAACCGTATCAAGATTTTTTACCGCATTAAATAATTCGTAAGCATAAGTTGCAACGCCTAAAACCAGCTCAGTTTCAAAGGGTGCTATAGCTCTAAAACCCGATATTTTTTGAAGTTGTAAACTATGTTGGCGAGCGGCTTCAAAATCATGTCCATAAATAACCAAATCAGCGCCATGGGCCTTAATTGCCCTATTTTGATCTTCATTATTGCCTTCAGGCACTACAATGGTAACGGCTAAACCGGCTCGTTTGCCAGCAAACGCTAAGCTTTGACCATGATTGCCAATGGTGGCTGAAATTAACCCTTTAGGTGGTTGAGAACTTTTCATCAGCGCATCAACTAAGACAATACCACCACGGACTTTAAAAGCGCCAGTAGGACTATGGTTTTCATGTTTAACCCAAACTTCACAATCGCTATTTTCACTCAGTTGCGGCCAATTATATTGTGGCGTTGCTTGAAAAACACCGTGTACTAATG
>CAZVPC010000190.1:1160-2872 GCA_964629005.1 uncultured Pseudoalteromonadaceae bacterium
TTAGCTTATAAAAAGGATCAACAATCTGATTTAGCGATCCAATATTTTCAAAAAGCCCTCGCGATTAACAATCAGCAACCACAAGTTCATAATAACCTTGCTAATTATTTCAATTCTTTAAATAAAGCTGATCAAGCAGAAAAACACTATTTAGCGGCATTAGAATTGGCACCAAAATTTTTTGATGCGTGGAAAAACATAGGCTTACTCTATTTAGACAACCAGCAAATTAGTAAGGCTAAAGCTGCTTTTGAAAAAGCATTAACATTAAAAAATAATGATGTCTCAGTAATAACTTCGCTGGCTAACTGCTATAAAGAAGAAAACAATTTTATTGAAGCGATAAAACGCTATAAAAATGCGTTAGCGATCAATCCTAGTTATGTTAATGCGTTACATAACTTAGGTGTTGCTTATAAACTAGCGGAGCAACTTGATCATGCTTTAACTTGTTTTAAGCAAGCACAAAAATTAGCTCCCCACTTGAGTGATATTGATTATAATTTTGCCAATACTTTATTTGAACAACAAAATTATGCTGAAGCAGAAAAACTTTACTGGAGTGCGTTGGGTAAATCTCCTGCGAGCATTGAAATACATGAAACGTTGAATGAATTTTATTGGCAATTAAATCAAAAAGATTATTTTGGCCGCAGTTACAAACTCGCTATTGAGCGTATGCCTACCAATATGTCTCTTAGACATGCCTATATTGATAGTTTGATTTCCGCTAGCTTATTTGAGCAAGCGCAACACGTTTTAACTCAAGCTTTGTTAGTAGCACGCACGCCGCAATTGTTAGCTTTGCAAGGTCGTATTGCGGCAAATTATAATCAAAATTCGCAAAGTATTGATGCTTTTGAGCAGTCATTAAAACAAGTTTATGACGTTGAAGTGGCATTGAACTTAATTAAAATATTGATAATGGCAGAAGATTATACCAAAGCGCTTACCTATATTGCGCAAGCAGAGTTAATTGCACCGTTACATCAACTATTGATTGCTTATAAAGGGCTGTGCTGGCAAATTCTTGGTGATGAACGTTATGAATGGTTAATTGATTATCAACGCTATATTGGTGCTTATGATATTCCGGTGCCAGCACAATACCATGATCGGCAAGAGTTTTTAGCCGATCTCCAACAAGTATTGTTGGAGATGCATACCACAGATCATGAGCCCTTAAAACAAACATTAAAACACGGTACGCAAACACCAGGACGCTTATTTTATAAACCTATTCCTCAAATTATCGCGTTAAAACAATCATTTGAAATAATGACTCGCGAGTTTGTTTCAACACTACCTGATGATGATAGCCATCCGTTATTGAGTCGTAAGGCACAATATTTTGATTTTTCCGGTTCGTGGTCGGTAAAGCTTAAACCGAGTGGTTTTCATATTAATCATGTTCATCCTCAAGGCTGGTTAAGTTCCTGTTTTTATATTAATGTACCTGATTTTTCTAAGCATGAACAACCTAGTGAACATGCGGGTTCAATTAAATTTGGTGAAAGTTCGATGGGCTTAGGTGATAAAGAAAAAATTGGTCGGATCATTGCACCAAGCTCAGGTAAAGTGGCTATTTTCCCATCGTATGCTTGGCATGGTACTTTTCCTTTTAATGGTGATGCCCAAGATTTTCGTTTAACGTCGCCTTGCGATATTGTCCCATTAAATTAGTTGATTATTATGCAAAACTCTCAGCAAAA
>CAZVPC010000190.1:2972-5761 GCA_964629005.1 uncultured Pseudoalteromonadaceae bacterium
GCAAAACTCTCAGCAAAATAGCTTGCAAAAAGCGGCTGCGTGGTCGCTATATTGGCAAAATGGTCTGTTGGATAGTTGTATTGCTACAACGCAAGGTGATGATCAACAAATATTGTTTAAACACTGGCAAGGGTTTGCGGCTTCATTAGTCAGAAGCTCCCACGTTTTAGACCTAGCTACAGGTAACGGTACTGTTCCAGTTACCTTGTTATCGCATAACCCCACTTTAAATATTACCGGCGTTGATTACGCTAATATAGCACCACAGTGTTATGTGCAAAATAATCCACTATTAGCGCAAGTAAAATTTGTTGCTAATACTGATATTTGTGCCTTACCGTATACCGATGAAAGCTTTGACGCCATTACCAGCCAATTTGGTTTTGAATATGCTGATGTATTGTTAGCAAGCAAAGAGTTTTTACGGGTTTTAAAAGTGCGAGGCAAATTTCAATTAATTATTCATCATCACCAAAGTGAAGTGGTTCAACCTGCCAAAATAAAAGTGTGGGAGCTATTGTTATTAACTGAGCAGAATGGTTTGTTGACGCAGTTAACGGCATTTATTGAACAAAAAATTAGTTTGTCGCAATTAGAAAAATTTGGTCAACAATTATTAAAACAGTATGATCGACAATTAAGTGAAGCGATTGCGGGGCAAATTTTTCAAGCAATAAATCATATACTTGATTTGTTTGAAAGGTCAGCAAATGCTGAGCAATTAGCATTATTGGCAAGTAATTTAATTATGCGGGTAGAGGCTGAATTATCACGGTTACAGCAACTCATTGCAGTCGCTTTAACGGAGCAAGAAATTCAACAGTTGTGCCAAAAAATTCAGCAACAGGTAACTAAGGTTAGTTTTAGTCAAGTGTTTACTCATGAGTCCAATGGTTCAGCTAAAGATGAAAAAATCATATTGGCTTGGTGTATTACTGGTGAAAAATAACGAATAAAAATAGGATCAAAATGTTAGCGCAGATCAATCAAGCCTTTACTCAAGGCAACAATCAATTCGGTTTGGAAAAGTTACGAGAATTTATTCAATTGAACCCTCACGATCAACAGCAGAGTTATCGTCTTGCTGTGGTTGAAGAACAATTGGGAACAAGGCAAACGGCAGAAAAAGCATATTTGCATTGTTTACAAATTTCAACAACCAACGTACTTGTACATTTATATGCGGGGTATTTTTTTCTACAGCAACAACAAAGTGAACTGGCGTTGATTATTTTCTCTCTCGGCTGTGATATTGATCAGCGTTTAACGCAGTTCCATTGGTCGGAAGAATTTGATTACCAAACACGTTTACGCTCTCATGCCGCCGATGTTGCGTTAAGAAATCATTTTGTTGCACTCCATCAACAAGCGGTAGGCGAGGATAAAGCGCTTTCATTAATTCATGATGCGATTTGGCCGCAAACGCATAATAAAGCATTTGAATATCAACATCGTTTACAAAAGCCACACTTGTTTTATATTCCCAAGCTACGCGCCGAAGCGGTATTTGATAAAAGCAAATTAGCTTGGTGCCAAGCGGTTGAACAAGCTTACGAAAATGTCAAACCAGAGTTTAATGATCTTATTAGTTTAATTGAAGAGCAGGGCGAACCCTATTTAGATGAATCGTATAAAAAGGCGGGTTTTACTGCCTTGGCAGGCTCGCCTTTGTGGAAAGCGCTTCATTTGTATAAAGATGGTGTTGCTAATAAAGCGTTATTGGCTAAGTTACCTGAAATGAAAAAATTACTAGCCAATATCCCTTTATATAATTTAAACGATCAGCCTTATGAAGTGTTTTTTTCTTTATTAAAAGCAAGACAACATATTACCCCCCACTATGGGCTTTCAAATCATAGTCTCACGGTACATTTAGCGTTTATTGTACCTGAGTCGGGTTATTTGCGTTCAGGTGAGCAAAGCATGTCGTGGCAAGAAGGAAAATTAATAGTTTTTGATGATTCGTTCGATCATGAAGCAGAGAATAGCAGTGATCAAGATCGGGTGGTGTTGATCTTCTCGGTTTGGCATCCCGATTTAACCATTGCGGAGCAACAAGCAATTAGAGCAACCTTTGCTGCACGATCACAATGGCTAGCAGCACGAGCGAATTATTTAACTGCAATTTTATCTGTTCACTCGGAAAATTTTTGATAAGCTTGACAAAAACTGGCTAGTTCTGCGCGGTAGTTTTGCCAGTAGTTGATTTTACTGGTATTTATGGGTTTTCTTACTTGTAGTTCACTAAAGGTAAAACTGGCAACATTTTCTTGGTAAAAATTAAGAAAGTTGCTTTGCCAGTTTAACTGACAAAATTCAAAAATATTTTTACTAACCTGTTCAGGTTTGGTGACTAGTTGTTGATAATCTACATCAATGACATTGTCAGGGTATTGCTGTAGCCAAAAATCCATTAATTTATTGGCTTGAAAAATAGCATGGGCAATATCGCTTAACTGACATGAATAATTATGGCTATCAGCAAAATGTTGACAGTATATTGATAGCGCTAAGTCTTCGGCATTGCGGCGTAATTGAATAATTTTGGCCTCGGGAAATATGGCTAAAATAGCACTGACATAACGAAAATTATGTGGCATTTTGTCAACACTTATCTCAGTATCAAGATCGATGAAGTTCTGGTAATTTTGACGAATTTTAGCGGCTTTTTTCCGGAAATGATCGCTTAAGTTAAAGTCTTTATTTTGTTTGTTTGCTTTTAATATGGGCTCAATTTCAAACGCGAGGGCTTCACTTTCACCACAACTTTTAACATTTGCTTGCTGAGT
>CAZVPC010000191.1:0-5761 GCA_964629005.1 uncultured Pseudoalteromonadaceae bacterium
ATCAAAACTACTATTTAATAAAAGTGGTCGGCCGTGAAGGATTTGAACCTTCGACAAATTGGTTAAAAGCCAACTGCTCTACCAACTGAGCTAACGGCCGACATTGCGTTGACTTGGTGCCTCAACGCGCCGCATATAATACTCATTAATTTTTTTAGTGCAACTAAAAAATTAACTTTTTAGTACTATTTTATCTGTTTGCATAAAAAGACAACAATTTAACAAGATAGTGTTTTATTATTAACCACTTTTGAAATATCCATTCGCTATGTCCCTGTTAATTGCTCGAGATACATAATGTATTAATTTTATGGCTACCTATAGGCAGCCGCTTGCCGCGATAGTATATGAAAGTGATATTTCTAACGCTTTGTTGTACCTCGTTTCACCCGTGACAACCTACAGTTAATTCATCATTGTTCAAGTGTTTCAAGGCGTGATTTGGCTAATTGAGCTGTTGACGAATTTGGATACTCTGCAATCACCTTATTATACAAAACAAGTGCTTTTGCTTTATCATTTTGTTTTTGAGCAACAGCTGCAAGTTTAAGTAATGAATCACTTCGTTTACTTGAATCTTTAAATTGAGTAACAACAATATCAAACTCTTGCGCCGATTGGGTTAACTCACCTTTATTAAATAAAAGCTGTCCTAACCAATAGTGTGCATTTGGGGCATAACTTGAGTGTGGATATTTTTCATTAAAGATTTTAAATTCAGTGATCGCCTGTTCATAGCGTTTATCTTTTAAAACAAGGTTTACCGCACGATCATATGATTCATTTTCACTTAAATCATCGCTATAATTAACACCTGTAACCACCTGAACATCAGGTGCTTGAATGGTAACAGGAACATTACTTTGTGGTTTTAATGCTTCAGCCACTCGGCGATCTAACTCTTGATATAATTCTCGTTGTCGTTCTAACACTTGGCTCAACTGATGAGTATGTAGTTCAGTTACACCTCGAAGTTCATTCACTTCATTCTGCAAATCGTCTAATTGACTTTGAATGGCAATCTGAGATTTATTGCGTGCATCTAATTTACGTTCTAACGTTGTAAGCTGCTGCGAAAGACCGCTTGACCTTGAATTAGCATCTAATTCAAGTACCGGCGCTGGTTTTGCTGCCAAAACACTAAACGTGCTAACTGCAAAAACAACACCGATCAAAAATAGTTTCCGATTCATCGACGTCTCAAATTAGTAAACTAAAACAGCACGACGATTTTTAGCAAAAGCCGCTTCAGTACGATCTTTCACCATAGGTTTTTCTTCACCATAACTTACAATGGTAATTTGTGAAGATGAAACACCCATATTTTCAAGATAATTGGCGACTGCTTTAGCACGACGTTCACCTAATGCAATATTATATTCTGGGGTACCGCGTTCGTCGGCATGACCTTCAACCAATACATTAACACCCGTATTAGCATTTAAATATTTTGCATGCGCATCTAAAATCGCAGCAAAATCACTACTTATACGTGACACATCAAAATCAAAATAAACAATGTGCTCACTACGCAGTTGTGCTAATTCTTGACGCTTTTTCTCTTCAATTTTAGCAGCTCTTTGAGCGGCCGATACTTTTACGGTATCTTCAACTTGGGTTGACACTTGTGTCGCATTTGAATCAACGGAGCTTTGTGCATCAGATTCTGACGTTGAGCTACATGCAGCTAAGGCAAACATTGGTAAAGCAACCGCTAAGCTTTTAAGTGTTTTGTTTACGCGCATTTTATCTTTCCTTTATTATTAAACAGATACTTTTTTGTTATTAAACTTCGGTTATAAAACGTCAGTTATTTCAATTTATAAAAATGGTGACCATGCTGGCGATTTAACTTGCCCATCAAGCGCGGGCAAGCGAGCTTTAAATCGGCCATCAACAGACACTAAACTTAATACTTGTCGATTATTATACAAAGTACTATAAATAATCATTCCACCATTAGGTGACACACTTGGCGATTCATCCAAACGTGTTTTTGTTAAAACCTGAAACACACCAGAACTTAATTCTTGCTTTGCCAAATGATACTGTCCTCGTGTTCGATTAACCATGATCAATTGACGACCATCTGGTGTAAATGAACCACCTAAATTCATTTCACCGTCAAAGGTTAAACGTCGAATCTTCCCATTGACTAAATTTACGCGATAAAGCTGAGGTTTTCCACCCCGTTCGGAACTAAATACTAAAGAATTACCATCAGGGCTCCAATTAGGCTCAGTATCAATTGCTCTATTTCGAGTAATTCGTCTTAGCTTTTTAGTTGCTAAATTCATTACATAAAGTTCTGGGTTACCATCTTTTGAGAAAACCACCGCCATGCTCTTCCCATCAGGAGACCATCGTGGCGCACTATTAATTCCCGGAAAAGAACTGATCATGATTCTTTTCCCTGTATATATATCTATAATATATATTTGTGCTTGATGATTTTCAAATGTTACGTACGCCAACTTAGTTCCGGTAGGATTCCAAGTTGGAGACATTAACGGTTCTTTAGAGCTTAACAATACATGCTCGTTATAGCCATCGTAATCTGCAATTGCCAATTGATAAGGGTATTTATCTTGATCTCGAACAATAATATAAGCAATTTTGGTTAAAAAAGCACCACGAGTTCCGGTGAGTTTTTCATAGACCACATCACTAATACGATGAGCATAACGTCTAAATTGATCGGCACCAATTTCAACGGTTGATTCATCTAAGATATGGTCGGTACTTTCCACCAAACGACCATCACTTAACATTTGCGCTTGACCGCCCGTTATTTGACCACGAATAACATCAACCAACTGAAAATGTACTTGATAACGACCAATAGTAGTTTCTTTAACTTGTCCCACAACAAGTGCTTCTACCCCTTCACTAGCCCATGCCGAGTAATCAATTTCACTCAAATTTTTTGGCGTTTGAGGAAACTTTAATTCACTGATTGGATTAAATTTACCACTACGCAATAAATCATTCGCAATAACTTTAGATAAGCCTGCAGGCATTCTCCCTGCGCCTGTCCACGTAAAAGGGACTATTGCAATAGGTCTAGCGCTATTAATACCTTCGGTGATAACAATTTCTAAGGTTGCAAACACTTGGCTTGAAACAAAAGAAAGTAAAAAGGTAAATAATAAATATGTTTTCTTCATAAACAACTCTTTGTAAATAGAACTTCTTCAACAATTTTCAAATGATTTTTTAACAGCACTTCGTACAAAAACGTTAATCATTAAATTCAGGTACTACAGTTAAACTAATAGTACGCATTTCTTTAAAGACTTCGGGGTCTTTAGATACGGGTAAAGTACCTGCTTTATAAATAGCTTTTTGTGCAGCATCACAAACAATACGGTCCCCTTGACCACTCACAACATTTTTTACGAAACCTGATGGTGCAAGACTTATTGTTAATTTACAAGACTTTCCTAACATAGAACTACGATCAGTAATTAAATTCCGTTGTATAGTTTGAGTGATCAAAGCTGTATAACGGCTTATTTCAGTCATCATTTGCTGACGCCTTGCTTGTTGCCTTTTTGCCATTTCTTCTGCCATTTGCTCTGCTAATAATCTTTCTTGTGCCGCTCGTTCTTTTGCTTCTTTTTCTTTTCGTTTTCTATCCGCTATTTTTTTCTTTCTAAGATCTTCTGCTTTTTTTGCCGCAGCTTCTTCTTTTATTCGTCGCGCTTTAGCATCATCCGCAGCTCTATCTGCTTTTCTTTTTAATGCTTCTTTGGTTTTACGATCTTTTTCTGCCACAGCAGCTTGTGCTTTTGACTTTTTAGCCGCTTTATCTGCTTTTCTTTTCTCTTTTTCTTTAACTTTACGTTCACGCTCAAGCTTTTTAATTCTATCCTGTTCTTTTTTTCTTGATTTTTTAGCTTTTGCTGCTCTTTTTTCTAAATTTTTAATACGCTTTTCTTCTGCGGCTTTACTCGCTGCTTTCTTTTTTCGTATTTTATCCACTTGATGTAAAAATTTTTGCTTATTTATAGCAACGGCTTCAATTGGTTTAACTGGTTTTGCTTGCATAGTCGCAGTTGAGGTAGCTTTTGGAGGTGAAGCGTAATCACCTAAGCCCATTAATAAAGCGACTACTATATGCAACAACACACTTAAAAACAAAGCAAAAGCGTACTTCTTTTCCACTGCTTATTTCTCCGGAGTATCAGTCATCAAACCAACCGAGGGTACACCTGCAACCGTTTGTAATAACACCATAAGCTGCACCACAGCATTATAAGACACATTGCCATCAGCGTTCACAACCACAGGTGTGTTGGGTTCAACTGCTAAATGTGCTTTTACTAATGTTGCGACTTCTTCGGCGCTCATCGCTTCATTTTTACTGGTGCCTACCGCTAAATAATAATTTCCATCCGCATCAACAGAGGCCACCAACGGTGGTTTGGTGTCTTTCGAAAGTGGCTCTGCATCGGCCTTAGGTAAATCTACTTTCACCCCTTGAGTGATCAAAGGAGCCGTAACCATAAAGATAATGAGTAACACCAACATAACATCGATATAAGGAACTACATTAATCTCAGCAACTTTACGACGTCTAACGCGGGTATAAGAATACATTTTGCTCTTCCTTTACTTTTTTTGTTCTGAGGCTGATTGTCGTTGCAAAATACTAGAAAATTCTTCCATAAAATTACCATAACTATTTTCCAATTTTTCAACAACATGGCTAAAACGATTAAAGGCAATAACGGCAGGAATAGCAGCAAACAAACCCATTGCGGTAGCAATTAAGGCTTCAGCAATACCGGGTGCAACCATAGCCAAGGTTGCTTGCTCCACTGCACCTAATGCGATGAATGAATTCATGATCCCCCAAACCGTGCCAAACAACCCTATATAAGGACTAATGGAACCAACAGTTGCCATAAAGGGTAAATGTATTTCTAATTGATCAACCTCACGAGATAAAGCAACGCGCATTGCACGATGAGTACCATCTACTATTTCTGTTGACGATGTTATATGGCTTTTTCTTAAACGGGCATACTCTTTAAAACCCGCAATAAATAAACTTTCAATACCATGAATTTGAGGTTTAGTTGATATTTCGTTATACAACTTACTTAAATCGGCACCACTCCAAAATTTGTCTTCAAATATTTTTAATTGGTGCTGTGATGCCGTTAACGATTTACTACGCTGAAAAATCATGGTCCAACAGGCTACAGAAAAGCCAAGTAATACAAACATTACAAACTTAACTAATAAGCTGGCTTGTAAAAACAAATCTAAAAAAGAAATATCAGCTGACACGTTTTAAAACTCCTAAAATCGTTTGGGGTATTGCACAAGGCTTGCCTTGTTTTGAATTGATAGCCACAATTTTTATTTTTGCTAAAGATAATAATTGTTTATTTTGATTAACTATTTGCTGTTCAAAAACCAAACTAGCTCGCTTTAATAAAGTAATTTGAGATTTTACTTGCAGCAAATCATCTAACTTTGCTGAACCAACATTATCCATGTCTACGTGTCTGACTACAAAAGCAAAGTTTTGTTCTAAAAAATTTGATTGTATAATACCTAACTCACGTAACCATTCAGTTCGAGCTCGTTCATAAAATTTCAAATAATTAGCATAATAAACGATACCACCAGCGTCGGTATCTTCATAATAGACACGTAATTGATAAAAATTATTCTTATTATTTAACATAAAAAAAGGAATTTTCTCTAAAAAACTATAACAAAGCGACTATCTTAATTGCATTACTAT
>CAZVPC010000192.1:0-5740 GCA_964629005.1 uncultured Pseudoalteromonadaceae bacterium
TAAATCAGATAGCTACACTCTTATTTCGCGCCCAACTGCTGAATCTAGGTTGAACTTATGGTTTAACTAGCGACATCAACGCTGTTCCGGTCATTTCACTTGGTTGCTCTATTCCCATTAATGCGAGTACTGTAGGAGAAATATCACTTAAAGCCCCCGTTTTTGCTGCTACTGCTTGGCGACCAACATAAATTAACGGCACAGGTTCACAAGTATGTGCGGTGTGCGCTTGACCGGTGTTAGAATTAAGCATTTGCTCAGCATTACCATGATCGGCAGTGATCAAACATTCACCATCAACGGCTTTTAAGGCTAAAATTACCCGTCCTATCGCTATATCAACAGCTTCGCAGGCTTTTACGGCGGCATCAAAATTGCCCGTATGCCCCACCATATCACCATTAGGATAATTACACACAATAAAATCAAATTGCTGGCTATTAATAGCGGCAACCAATTTATCGGTTAATAACACTGAATTCATTGCTGGTTGTAAATCATAAGTCGCAACGTGTGGCGATGGGATCAAAATTCGTTGTTCACCCTTAAAGGTGTCTTCCCTACCACCACTAAAAAAGAAAGTAACATGAGCATATTTTTCCGTTTCAGAAATACGCAATTGAGTTTTATTATGTTTTTCAAGCCATTCCCCCATAACGTTAACGAGTGCCGTTGGCGGGAAAGCACAAAGTGCATTAATATCAGCAGCGTATTCAGTTAACATCACAAAATCGCTAATTTTAGGAATTTTATTTCGTTTAAAACCGTCAAAATCAACCTCGGTGAAGCAACGCGTAAACTGCCGAGCGCGATCAGCTCTAAAATTCATAAAAATCATCGCATCATCATCATTAACGACAATAGCCTGACCCTTTGCATCTAAAATGGCACTGGCAGCAACAAACTCATCGCTTTCTTCACGGTGATAAGCAGCATTTAAAGCGCTAATAGCGTCGGTAAACTGATATTTTGCTTGGCCACAAACCATCAAGTTGTAAGCTTGTTCAATACGATCCCATCGTTGATCTCTGTCCATAGCATAATAACGGCCTATGATTGAAGCTATTTGTCCACAACACTCTGGCGTTGAAAAAAGTTCGGTAAATTTTTGCTGTGTTTTAAGTAACGATGCTTCAGCGCTGCGTGGTGCAGTGTCACGACCATCTAAAAAAGCATGAAAATAAACCTTTTTCGCCCCTCGCTTTTTAGCTAATTCGATCATCGCCAAAATATGATCTTCATGGCTATGAACACCACCGGGAGAGAGCAAACCAAAAAGATGAACTGCTTTATTGTTAGCTACCGCGTGATCAACCGTGGTGCACAATACCGAGTTTTGTTCAAATTCTTTATCAATAATGGCTTTACTTATACGAGTAAAATCTTGATAAACTATGCGCCCTGCGCCTAAGTTAACATGACCAACTTCCGAATTGCCCATTTGACCACTAGGTAAACCAACTGCCATACCTGAAGTTTCTATTAACATGTTAGGATAATTTGCCACTAAACCATCTATTACGGGAGTATTAGCATGATAAATTGCATTAGCGTGATGATCTTTACGAACCCCCCAACCATCTAAAATAATAACAACCATTGGTTTTTTTTTCGGCATCTACATTGTTCCTAAATTGAAATTGTAAGCGGCATAATTGTACCCCGAAGACGCGTCAAATCACCAGTATCACCACTAGACTTTTCAGCTATAAACGCTAATAACATTGAATATCTGGTTATTCACTATAGGTACCCGTATAATACCGCCAATTTTTTAATAAATGTTAGTGGTAGTCTTATGGAACAATACCTTATTTTTTTTAGTAAACATCCGATGTTAAATATAGCTTGGCTTGGCATTATTTTAATGATCATCGTGATCACCATCAAAATGAAACTATCACCGATCAAATCAATTAGCCCTCAAGAACTTACTTTTTTGGTCAACAAAGAGCAAGGTTTAATCATTGATATTCGTGATGAAAAAGAATTTAAAGCACGTCGTATTATTGACTCTAAACATATATCAAAGGATAAGGTCAGTAAAAATGATTTTACCAGCCTTGAAAGTCACAAAAATACACCCATTATTGTGGTATGTAATGCGGGCATATCGGCGCAAGGTGTGGCGAGTCAATTGTTAAAAGCGGGCTTTACCAGCGTGAATCTACTCAAAGGTGGTTTTAATGCTTGGGTGAGTGCCGGTTTACCTGTTGTTAATAAGTAGATAAAAAATAATGGTCACCATTGATATATATACCACGACAACCTGTCCTTATTGCATACGCGCAAAAGCATTATTAATAAAGAAAGGGCTAAATTTTAATGAAATCAGAGTGGATGCAAAGCCAGCCTTACGTACTGAAATGATCCAACGCAGTAGCGGCCGTACCAGTGTACCGCAAATATTTATTGCAAATATTCATGTCGGCGGTTGTGATGAGCTTTTTGCTTTAGAAAGTAATGATCAACTCGATTCGTTATTAGCAAGCTAACTAACAAAATAAAATAATCTTCGTGATGCTCAATTAACAGCAATACGAATAACCCCATAACATAGGAACTAATTACCATGGCTGATGAAATTCAGAACGGCGCTGAAAATGGCGCAGAGCAAACAGAACAACAAGCACAATTTGCTATTCAGCGTGTTTACACCAAAGATATTTCATTTGAAACACCTAACTCGCCCGCTATTTTTCAAAAAGAATGGCAACCTGAAGTTAAATTAGATCTTGATACCCGTTCAAATAAACTCGCTGACGATACCTATGAAGTGATATTGGCAGTAACCGTAACCGTAACCGTTGCAGAGCAAACTGCGTTTTTGGCTGAAGTTCAACAAGCAGGTATTTTCACCATTGGCAATATGCCCGAAGCACAAGTAGCACAGATGATCGGGGCTTTTTGTCCAACAACGCTTTTTCCTTATGCGCGTGAAACCGTTGCGAGTTTAGTCAATAGAGGTTCATTTCCTCAACTAAACATCGCACCAGTTAATTTTGATGCCTTGTTTACTTCATATTTACAAAAACGTGCGGCAGAGCAACAGGCGGCTGAAATTCCAGCGCCTAGTGAAACTCACTAAATTAAGGCTAGTTAGTTTTTATGAGCAATGTATACTCATGGTAGTTCAAAACTTGAGTTTCAGCTAACATGACTATAACCTCTGTTTCCTCAGCAAAAGTAACCGTGCTTGGTGCCGGTTCTTACGGTACCGCGCTGGCTATTTGTTTAGCACGCAATGGTCACCAAACCTTGTTGTGGGGTCGTGATGTAAAACACGTTGCTCAAATGCAACTCAGTCGTAAAAATCAAAAATACTTGCCTGATATTAACTTTCCGCCGAGTTTAACTGTTGAAGCCGACTTGACCATTGCCGTTACCAACAGTAATATTATTTTAGTGGTCGTACCAAGCCACGCTTTTGCTGGTATGTTAACGGCAATAAAACCTTTGTTGTCTGAGCAAAGCAAAATAGTCTGGGCGACCAAAGGATTAGAACCTGGATCAGGGCGTTTATTGCAAGATGTTGCGCGCGATATTTTAGGTGAAAATATTTCCCTTGCGGTATTATCAGGTCCCACTTTTGCGAAAGAAATGGCTGCCGGTTTACCTACCGCCATTTCATTATCGTCTTCCGATAACGAATTTGTTGCTGACTTTTCTGATTTATTGCACTGTGAAAAATGTTTTCGTGTCTACAGCAATAAAGATTTTATTGGCGTGCAACTCGGTGGCGCGGTAAAAAATGTTATTGCCATTGGTGCTGGCATGGCCGACGGCATTGGTTTTGGTGCAAATGCTAGAACAGCGTTAATCACTCGTGGATTAGCTGAAATGACGCGACTAGGGGTGCCTTTAGGTGCTGATCCAGCAACTTTTATGGGCATGGCTGGTTTAGGTGATTTAGTGTTAACCTGTACCGACAATCAGTCACGAAATCGTCGTTTTGGCTTAGCTTTAGGCAATGGTGATGGTGTTGAACAAGCCATTAAAAATATTGGTCAAGTGGTAGAAGGTTATCGTAATACCAAGGAAGTTTTTATGTTAGCCAAACGAATGAACGTTGAAATGCCAATAGTTGAGCAAGTTTATCAAGTGTTATATAAAGGAAAATCAGCGAAAATGGCGGCAATGGATTTACTTTCACGTGCTCGAAAATACGAATAACGGCGGCCACTTACTTATACTGCATCTATAAAATCTAATTGTCGCCAAGCTTCATAGACCATCACTGACACCGCATTTGATAAATTCATACTGCGACTGTTTTTTAACATGGGAATACGAATTTTTTGTGCTGCTGGAATTTGTGCGCGCACAACATCAGGTAAACCTTGAGTTTCAGAGCCAAACAATAAATAATCGCCGAGTTGATATTTTACCTGTGCATAATAATTATTGGCTTTAGTGGTAACCGCAAAAATACGTTTGGGTTGCTCCTGCTCAACAAACGCATTAAAGCTGGCATGATGTTTAACACTAGCAAACTCATGGTAATCTAAACCAGCGCGTCGAAGCTTAGCATCATCAAACGAAAAAGCTAACGGCTCAATAAGATGTAAACGAAAGCCAGAATTAGCACAAAGACGAATAATAGCGCCAGTATTTTGTGGAATTTTCGGTTCAAATAAGACAACATCTAACATAATTTAACTCGGTTTATCAAAAGCTTTAAAATCAAGCGGATTATAGCAAACAACTAAGCCAACAATCGAGTGCAAACATAATGAGTATAATTTGTGAATAACCATAAAACCGTCTCAACAGACGACTACAATTATTGGGTACGCCTTGCGGCGATCACCGCAACCAGCACCGCGTTATTGTTGGTGATCCTTAAACTTTATGCCTGGTTTGCTACTGGAGCCAGTGCCATGCTGGCATCAACAACAGATTCAATGCTGGACTTATTTGCTTCATTAATGAACGTGATTATTTTACGTTTTGCATTAGCGCCAGCGGATCAAGAGCATAAATTTGGTCATGGTAAAGCTGAAAGTTTAGCTGGACTCGTGCAAGCTGCCTTCGTATCTGGCTCTGCTATTTTATTATTAATTAATGGTGTTGACCGATTCATCACCCCAAAAGCTATCGCGCAAACCAATGTTGGTATTGTCGTTACTATTATTGCCATTGTGGCAACATTAGCCTTGGTTGTATTACAAAAACAAGTGATCAAACGCACGTCGTCACTCGCGATCAGTGCTGATTCAATGCATTATCAATCCGATCTTTTACTAAATATTGGCGTTTTATTAGCCTTACTATTAAGTGATGGCATTTGGGTGCGAGCCGATGGTTTATTCACTATTTTAGTCGGTGGATTTTTATTATGGGGTGCAGGTAAAATTATTTGGCTTAGTGTGCATCATTTAATGGATCACCAGTTAACCGAGCAAGAACAACAACAAATTTTTACTATCGCACAACAACATAAAAAAACGTTAGGAGTGCATGATTTACGAACTCGACAATCGGGGCAACAACGCTTTATTCAATTTCATCTTGAATTAGACGACAATCTGCCTTTATTGGAAGCGCACGCTATTGGTGAAGACATTGAAAAAGAAATTATGCAAGCCTTAGCTCCGTGTGAAGTGCTTATTCATCATGATCCAACCAGTACGGTTAGTAGCGAGTTAAAAAACAACCCTAATGCGCTAGAAACCAAGCAAGAGCCTTAGTTAACGCGAGCTCACGGTATTGATCACTTTCAAGAAACAATTCATGAAAA
>CAZVPC010000193.1:0-2614 GCA_964629005.1 uncultured Pseudoalteromonadaceae bacterium
ATGAACGACAAATTCGATTTTAAGATACCATTTAACGAAGATTTTGTACTTGCACCTAATGTTGATTGTTCGTCTGGTTGGGTTGATTTAGAGACTTTGGGTCTAAATCATTTAAGAGCTGAAAAGTCTTTATCTGTTGATGGTGTTTATAAGCTTTTAAATCTTGAACATTCTTTTGAATCATTACCTAGCTCATTTACGGGCATGGCTTTTAAAGTTTATAAGGGTTCTGAACATTACTGGCCGCATGTTCGCATTAAAGCCAGTCCCGCTAAACTTCTTCAAGGTCATAATGTATTTGGTCCCGAGTGTCCTATTTTGTGTGGTTTTGAGTTAATCAGCTTGCTGGCTCATTCACAGCCTGATTTGTTCTCTAAGCTTGATGTTCATTTAACTGAAATTATGAATATGGATTTAACTTATTCTTTCCGTATTGATTCACCGCATTTGATCATTCCTTTTTTTGATTATTTATCGAATGTTTCCAATAAACAACTTAAATTTTCCTCTGAGTTTTTAACGTCTGTTTATTTCAATAAAGGCTCTGGCCATGGTCAATTGAAAGCTTATCTCAAGTCTGCTGAATTCCAGAAACAGCTTAAAGAATTTGTTAAATCTAATAAAGAAGGGCAGTTTGATCAAGTCATAAAAGTAATGTCTGATATCAATCTTGTGACTTTCACTGAGAATTTAATACGCTTTGAGGCAACAATTACCCATCAAAAATTAAAATATTTAAGGATACCCACGAATTTTTTAGAATTTTGTAAATATTATCAAGCGATTAAAAAACAGGGTCGCGAACTCAATCAAGAACTGTTTATGATGAAAATGGCGCCATTATTGGACGCTTTGAAAGGTGGATTTATGAATATATATGATGATGATTCGGTTAGAGAAACCCTTTGCTCTAAACTGTCAAAGATAAATAGTAAGGGCAAATTATCGATTGACTATGCGATGTCGGTATTTAAAACCTTTCGAGGTATTTCCAATGAAGGTTTTTTGATGACGCGCGATTCTATGAATCTTCGAACATTTCAGCGTCACATTAAATCAATGTCTGATGCAGGTATTTCTAAAGCATCTTTACAAAATCTCAAATCCGGCAAATCAAAATCTATTGTGCCATTGTTGCAAATTATAAAAATCGATTTTAATAATCAGTATCCTGATTGGTATGTTGAACCTAAATCTCAATTTGATAATTCTGATTTACATTTGCCTGATGTTCGCTTTGGTTCACCTCTAAAGCTGGTGGCTTAATTTTGAAGCGTTCATCTTTTTATCATTATCTTGACTCGTTTTTGCATGTGTCAGTTGAAAATCTTTTTAATATTTCTGGCTTGTCTAATTATACAAGTTTACCCGCTTGTTTGTTTTTTACGCGATCGCTTGATTTGATTAACCATCTGCATGATTCTTTTTTGATTACCAGTAACCAACACGATAAAGCTTATTTTTTATTGAGTAGTATTGTGAGTTATGAAAGCAACTCTATCGGTATAGACGACACTATAGAGTTAGCAAATTATAGTCGTCCTGAGGTTTAATTTTATGAGTTTATTAATTGAAATTTTTGAAGAAAATCAGTGCGTCGATGAATTTACCGCTTCATCGGGTCGTATTATGCGTAGCCAAGTCGCTTACGCGCATTTAGATGGTAAGTTTCCCCAGCGCATGAAATTACCGTTGTCTGATGGTCAGAACTATTATTCTTCGGGCCAGTATCAATTAACCTTAGATTCTTATCGTATCGGTAAATATGATTCGCTTGAGATCAATAATTTTGATATGAAATTGATGCCTATTTCAACAAAGCTATCTAAAGTTTCTTGAGTTTTGGCCTCTTGTTTGCGTGTGACCCGTTCAGGCACATTAAAAATTGATTCTAGCGTAACCCTCAAAGATTGTACGGGTTATGTTGTCTTGGATTCTGTCGAGTATCAAACCTATGTTTCACAACAAACATTTTATGATACTCCAGATACGACGGCACTTGCGGTCACATTTTCATTCGCTTTTACTTTACCTTTATTAATTTTTTTGGTGAGTTGGGCTTATCAGAGTGTGATTAACTTTGCCATTTTTGATCATCATTAATATAGGATTTATATTATGGATTTCACTGCTTTGACTGCTGCTATTGATGCCGGCCCTATTGTTGCCGCCTTATCTGCCATTGCCGCTGTTAAAATTCTACCGGGTGTCACTCGTTGGGGTTATAACAAAGTAATTGGCTGGTTCCGTTAGTCGTCTGGGGCTTTAATTAGCCCCTTTTTTTATTAGGTTTTTAAATGATTTATCACCTTATATTTTTCGCCTTTGGATTGGTCTGCTCTTATGCCGCAATTACTGGATTTTCTTCAAAAGATTAATTTCACTCGTTTGATACAGCGTTTTATTGTTCACTTTTTTTATAAGCTTTTTTCAGCTAAAACGCTAAAGCTTTTGTTTTCACCTAAGTTTTTATTAAAGTTGTTTATTATCTATCCGCTTCGCTTATTTATTTTTTCGTTGTTTTTTACATTCATTGTTTTCTTTTTTTCATCTAGCGCACAGGCCACAGGTGTTGAAGGTATCGATTGGATTGCTCCTACGGGTGATGTTCAAT
>CAZVPC010000193.1:2714-5609 GCA_964629005.1 uncultured Pseudoalteromonadaceae bacterium
TGTTCCGCTGGCGGTTTGGTGACTGTTCCCATTTTTGCTAATACCTCCTGTATAACGACGGGTAACGGTGATAATTGTGGTATTTCTTCCTATACTTCGCCCGATGGTGCGGTCACTACAACTTATTCGGGCGAAGGTTGTGATTGTACGACTGATCCCGGTCAATGTGTTGAACAACCTGATCAACCTGCTATTAATCCCGATGAACCTTGCATTCAGGAAGGTTCAGTCATTACTTGCTTGGTTAATCCTAATGATCATTGTGATGCTTCGGGTCAGTGTGAGCCGAATTGTGGTGAGATCAATGGTCAATTTGTTTGTGTCAGTTCTGAAAATGAATGTGCCGCCGCTGCTGATTGCACGGTGCCACCTCCACCAGACACGCCGCCCGGTGATAATACGTGTCAGCCGGGTGATCCTAATTGTACTCCGCCGCCCGGGGATAATACTTGTCAGCCCGGTGATCTTAATTGTGTACCTGTCCCCACTGATGAACCTTGTCCCATTGATTCAACGGATTGTTACCAAGCGCCGACCGTTGTCCCTTGTTCGCCGGGTTCTGCTTGTGATAGTTCAAGCTTATATGAAAAAAATGATTGGGAAGCTCGAAACTTTGGAACGGTTTTAACGGATTTTAAAGCCGATATTTTAGCCACGCCCGTTGGACAAGTTTCAAATAATTTTTTCAGTGTTCATGTCGGTGTGGCCAATTGTCCGACTTGGCGTGTTGATACTTGGGTCTTTCATTTTGATATTGACCAATTTTGTTCACCGATCATGTCTTCAATTTGGGTGCTAATTCGTGCGGTGCTGTTGGCCGCCGCGTCATTTTTAGCTTTTCGCTGGGCTTTTTTGTAAGTTAAGAGGTTTTTATGGATTCAATTTTAGATTGGTTGGCTCAAAAATTTGATCAATTGTTTTTGTTTTTTAAAGACGTTTTTCAATCTTTTATGGATTTCATCAAAGATATCTTTTTAGATATTTTTGAATTGTTTCTTGATGGTGTTCATAGCGTTATAGCTTCGTTGGATGTGCCTACTTTTGCGACCGATGGCATGGGGCCTTTACTCTCAAATATTGATCCCACTTTAACCTATTTTTTATCTCAATCGGGTATTTCAAATGCTTTTGCTGTGTTGGCCGCTGGTTTTGCTTTTCGAATGACGCGTAAACTAGTCACCTTGGGGCAATGGTAAATGATTACTTTTCATGAAGGTTTGCCGCGTTCAGGCAAGTCTTATGAGTCTTTGGTTTACCATATCATTCCCCAGTTAAAGACAGGCCGCCAAGTATTTGCCTATGTTGAAGGCTTGAACCATGAAAAGATAGCTTCTCTTTGCGGTTTGACTATTGATAAATGCAAAGAACTTTTACATCAAATAACCCGTGATGATGTTTATCAGATTTATTCAGTGGTTGAAAATGATTCGTTTGTGGTTATTGATGAATTACAAAATTTCTGGCCCTCGGGCCGCCAGCGTTTAGATCCTGAAATTACTCAGTTTGTAACCGAGCATGGCCATCGCGGACTCGATATTCTGTGTATGGGTCAATCATTGGCTGATTGTCATAATCTCTGGAAGCGCCGAGTTGAAGTTAAAATGACTTTTTTAAAAAGGTCAATGATAGGGAAGGGCGACACTTACAAATGGACGGCTTACCAAGGCGAACCTAATCAGCGTGGTGATGTTCAATATCACAAAATGAATTCTGGTGTTAAAAAATACGAACCTAAATATTTCGGCAGTTATAAGAGCCACACTGACGGTACCAGTAACACGGGTAACTATGAAAATGCTCGTATTTCTGTTTTTAATAATGCGACCTTCAAATATATTTTACCTGTTTTTGCTGGTGTTTTATTTTATGCGGTTTATTTTTTGTATGGTTTTTTCACGGATGAACCTGTTGTTGTTGATGTTGTTAAGCCAGTTGTAGAGCGGTCTTTGGAAGTGCAGCACTCGTTATCACGTCCCGATGAAAGAAAATTCACTTACATAAAAAAATATGACGTTAATCCGAATACGGATGCTGAACATGAAACCGATTTCAAAGATTATTTCGATACGGTATTTACTCGGTTTCATGTTCGCTTGACGGGTGTTCTTGCGTATTCCAATGGCTATTTTTTGGCTTATTTGGAGGCGAACGATGATAGTTATAAGCTTAAAGAGCGTTTCACGTCACAAGATCTTGAGTCCATTGGTTGGGATGTTAAACTGATGTCGTTTGGCTTGGTAGTCGGTAAGGGCGCATCTTCCTACCTTGTTCGCTATCAACCGCTTGATCTTTTTGGTCATGTTTCTGAAAATGCTGGTCCTGATTTGGTCTCTGACACTTCATCGAGTGTACCCGTTGATTCTAATACCTTATGATTTATAAAAAATACGCCTGCGTAGCAGCCGTATTTTTATAAATCCTATTTAGCTCACCGCAGGTGCCTTTAATCAATCGCGGAGCGATTAACCAACCCAAGGTAAACAACGATAGGCGATTTATATTAGATTATTCGCGTTCTTTGTTCTAAATCCTACCGCCACAGCTTAACCGCACCTCAAAAACCATCTTTTTAGTATTCATTGTGAATATGGCTCAAATTCTTATCAGATTTTATTCTAAGAGGCTTTTGCTCTATATGCGCATAATGTGGTCAATTTTATGTTAAGTCTCGGCACGAGGCGTATAAGACCGCTGAAACAATAGTCTTTTCAGCGGTTTTTTTAGCATAAAATGCGTTATGCGAATATCTTTTGATGGTGTTTGTTTGGGTTTTTTTTCTCTGTTTTTGATGATTGTTTTGCTGTTTATTAAATGAACAGTTTTAGAGTGGGGTACTTCTAATACCCCACTCTTGGGAATTAGATTCCTAAACTGGTATGTTTTTTAATCAATTGT
>CAZVPC010000194.1:0-5595 GCA_964629005.1 uncultured Pseudoalteromonadaceae bacterium
AGTTGGTGATTTTAACAAGTAGAAATGAGCACATATTTAGTGAGATTGGTATTAGCTATGCAATTAGAATTTTTTGACGTTCCTAGCCCGTGTGTCGGTATTTGTCAGTCAGACAGTAAAGGTTATTGTTTGGGCTGCTTTCGTACTCGTGAAGAACGTCAAAGTTGGACAAGCTTAGATTTACTCAACAAGAAAAAAGTGATCAAACGTTGTCAACAACGTAAGCGACGAAAAGACACACAAGCTAAAAACAAAGTTGAAGATAAAGACATACCCATCGTTGATGATTTCGTGCAACAACCATCATTGTTTGATCCTCCGCAAAAAAAAATCACTACGCAGCCAAGCGTACTCGATTTTGGTGATTTTGAGTTATAACATCTACCGTTTAGATAACCCAAGAATAACCAAGTCGTAACCTTATTAATTCCATGAAACCACATTAACTCCATTGCAACATTGATGTGAATTTATCAGCGAATTAAGTGAATAAAAATATAAAATTGCTGTGCTTTCTGGTAAGTTATCATCAAGAAAAATAACTGGAATTTAGATAAGTATGCAGAGCAAATTATTAGCAATGAATGTTTTTGTAAAAGTGGTCTTGGCTATTGCGTTATTAATTGCCAGTGTTTTTGGTTTAGACTTAGAATTTGAGTTTATTGGTTATATTTTATTATTCGCTTCCTTGTATGTTATCAATGAAGGTTTTGGTTTTTCTCTCTTTGTTAAAATTCTATTATCACTAGTTATCGGTATTGTTATTGCGTGGTCTGGTTTTTTTGATAGTGCTGATTTGCAGGCTGTTCGACCCGTCGGTAGCAAAATTTTTATGAACTGCCTGACTATGGCATTAGTTCCTTTAGTTTTTTCTTCGATTGTTACAGGGGTTACTAATTTAGGTGATATTAATAAATTAAATAAAATAGGTTTAAGAACGATAACTTATTATATTATTACCACGGCAATTGCCATTACAATCGGTCTGGTACTAGCAAATATTTTTCAACCAGGTAAAAATATAAGTGCTGAAGCGCGGGCTCAGTTTGAACAAACATTTAAATCTACAGCGAACTCTAAGGTGTCTGCCGCGCAAGAGAATAAGCAAACTTTATTTGAGGGTTTGCAGGGGATTTTTCCACAAAATATTTTTGCGTCAATAAGTAAGGCTAAACCTGATATGCTGCAACTTATTTTCTTTGCTGTTATTTGCGGTATTGCTTTATTACAAATTGATCCTAAATTTTCAGAGCCCGTTATAAAATTGTTTACGGGTATTACCGAGATGACGGTGAAAATTATTATGATGGTGATGTGGCTAGCGCCTTATGGTGTTTTTGCTTTGATAACTTCCACGGTTGCGGGCACACAAGGCGCGGGACTGTTGTTAACGCTTATTCCCTTTTCGCTTATTGTGGTTGCTGCGTTGCTTATTCATGGCTTTGGTACGAATAGTTTGTCATTAATATTTTTATCTAAAAAAAGCCCTAAATGGTTTTTCCCGCGTACCAAAGAAGTGGCTATTACGGCTTTTTCTACTTCATCAACTGGGGCAACCATGC
Organism: uncultured Pseudoalteromonadaceae bacterium; assembly: GCA_964629005.1. GTDB lineage: Bacteria > Pseudomonadota > Gammaproteobacteria > Enterobacterales > Alteromonadaceae. Next base: position 1,563 of record CAZVPC010000194.1, read on the forward strand.
CGCTGACTCTTGAAGTGGTTGAAGATAAATTAAAGGTAAGAAATGAAATTGCCGGTTTTGTTATCCCCTTAGGAGCAACGATAAACATGGATGGTACGGCTTTATTTCAAGGCGTATCAGCAATATTTTTAGCGAATATTTATGGTATTGATTTAAGCCTTGCAGATCAATTAACGGTGGTTGGTTTGGCTGTTATGGCATCTATTGGTACCGCAGCGGTACCGGGGGTTGGTATTGTTATACTGACGATGATTTTAGTTGCTGTTGGTATTCCGGCTGAGGGGATTTTATTTATTTTACCCGTTAATAACTTATTAGATATGTGTCGTACGGCAACGAATGTTATGGGTGACATGGCTTGTGCTGTGTATTTAGATCATTCTATGGATGATTCCTGAGAAAATTTTACAAACCACAAGTAAACAAATCGATTAAGGCGTGGTATGTCGTTGCTGCGGAGTTAAATTGGTTGGATATAAACTCAGTAACTTATGTTTTTTGTAGATTTGTTTAATGATCCCCTGTTGATATAAATGCTGATAAGCATTTTGCCATAAAGAAATGGTTTTATTGGGGGTGTTTTTATTAAAACCAATATAAAATTGTTCATTTTTTACCACAAAGACTTCCCTAAGTTGGCTTAAAGGGATCGACATTATTTTTGCCTGCTCCACTAATGTGGCGTTATTAACGTACCATAAATCAATGCGTCCTTTGAGTAGCTTGCCTAAATTTTGTTTAGGTGTCGTTACGGGATGTAGTTTATTAAAACCTTCGGAGAATAAATATTCTTCCGTTATCCCGCCATTTTGAATGCCAATAATATAAGAATGGGCATCGTCAAGTGAATTAACAATGATGGGTGAATTATTTAAAGCATAAAAGGCATATTTTTTAGTGGCAATAGGCCCAACCCATTTAAATAAATGTTCTCTTTTTTTTGAACGAGCTAAAGAAAATATTGCGGTATTTTTTTTAGATGTTGCGGTTAAAAATGCTCTTTTCCATGGGTATATTTCAATTTTAGCATGGGAGTTAAGGCTGCTTTGAATTGTTTCAACAATGTCTACAGCAGGGCCAATTAAGACATTATCTTTAACGTAGTTAAGCGGGGGGTAGTTTTCCGTGGCTAAAAGTCTGATGTTATTACTGGCATACGCATAATTACTGATCAATAAGCAGGAAGTGAGTAATAAAAGCGCTGCTTTCACAGATAAATCCCTTTGGTAAAATTATTATTTAGCTTGGTGTTATATTAAAGAAAATATAGCAGAGTTAAATGGTAGTGATCAAGCTAATTTCAATTGAATCATGTAGCTCGGGTTCAGTTTTCTGTTTTACGTCCAGCAAAAAATAAATGTATTAGTTTTTTGGTCGGTTTATTAGTGACTTTTAAAATTTGGCTCTGTGCTATTTTACGGTTGTTAATGACGATAAACTGTAGGCGTGTTTTTTACCCACAAGGATGTGGCTACTTAGGTTTTGTCTGGAACAAACAACCGGCACCGCGCACTTTTCAGGGATTAATCCCCTCCTACAAAAAAATAAGACCACAATATTATGGAACAGAGCCTTAAATTTACAGTGATGACAACCAAAGACAAAGTTGATTGATGCCTGCTTTTACTTTAGCGAATTCATAGCTCGTATCTTGGTCATTAAAAATTTGTTCACCATCAAAATCAACAAAAGCGAGACGTGTTGTTAAGCTGTTTTTGCTCATTCCAAAAGCACTGCCCGGTAATAAAGCAACACCGATTTCGTCCATTAAAGCGGTGGTTAATTGTTCACTGGTTACTATGCCTCGTTTATTTAATTTTTCGGCAAAAGGTGAAAAGTCAGGGAATAGATAAAAGCCGCCTTCAGCCGCGTGTACTTTCACACCAATATTTTTTAGTGCGACAGTACAGTATTCGCTTATTTCAGATAGTAAAGCTATTTGTTTACTTAAAAAGCTGTCAGCTAGCGTTATATTGTTATAGGCTTCGGTTGCGGCAATTTGAATAGGGCTTGCTGCACATGAGTATGTTTCAGAGGCAACTCCGATCACCGTTGGTAATAATTTTTCTAATTGTGGTGGAATATGCATAAAGCCTAAACGCCAACCGCCAGCACCACACCATTTAGACAATCCAGAGGAAACAATACAACCTTCAGGATAAAAATCCGCGATAGACGCATAATTTTGTTTGCTTTTATCAAAAGTGAGCAAACTATAAATTTCATCTGCGATGACGATAATGTTATGTTTTTTCATCACTTCAGCTAACGCGTTCAATTGTGCACTATTGTAGGTTTGCCCTGTTGGGTTACTTGGGTAGTTAAACACTAATATTAGCGGTATATCAGCATTGCTGCGGTTATTACAGTATTGGTCTAACTGTTCAGGCGTTAAGTGCCATTTGTCGTCAAACTGGGTAGTGAGCCATGTTACTTTATGACCAGTAATTTCCCCTTGGGGTTGGTAAGAAACCCAACTCGGGGCCGGCAATAAAATTTCTACTTGTTCAAAGGCAGCCATAACGCAAAATAATAATATTTTGCTGCCAGCGCCAATAATGATATTGTCGGCATGCCAGTCTTTGTTTTCGTTTTCGCGATGAAAATTAACGATAGCTTGTCTTAATGGCAAATGTCCTTGTACACTCATGTATTCTTTGCGATGCGCTGCTTGGGCTAGGGCTTGGGTTATTTCACTGGGTACAGGAAAAGGACTTTGGCCAAAACCGAATTTGAATACGGGTTGATTATTTTCGGCTCGAGTTAATGACAATTGATTAACTAGTAGCGTTTGGGAATGTTTACTTTCCCTAAGATAGTGGCTGATAGCAGGCGTTTTTGAACTGTTTTGGCTATTTTGCTTTTTCATACGATGGCCTTTTGACGCTAAAGAGCGCTTTATTTGTACAAGATAGTAGTTAAATTGAGCTAATTGGCTGATGAATTCAATTGTTCTGGTAAAATAAAAAAATATTTTCATTTTTGGTGTTTTTAATAGCAATTAAGTTGTTAATTGGCTTGGATCTGCTAGTTTATGAAAAATTATGGAAAAACCATAACGTGGGCAATTTAGTGACAAGGCTACAAATAGGATCAAATTGAATGAATTTTCCACCACAAGATTTTGAGCATCTTCGCCAGTTAGTTATGTTGTTTCAGCAAGGTGAAATTGATTTCGCTATCGGTAAAAAAAGTCTGCAATCTCTGCAAGTAATGGTGGATGATCCTGAATTAGTTGCCATGAGTAATATTGTTGAATTAGCTGAAAAACTTCATTTTAGCCCAGCGTCAATCACTCGTTTAGCTAAGTTGCTAGGGTTTAAAGGTTTTAATCAGTTTCAACTTGTGTTTAAGCAAAAAAGTAAAGTTTTAAATAGCTTTTATAGTGAAGGTGTTAAAAAATTACTAGACTCTGACGAGCGTGACAGTAAAGTCATACTAAAACAGCAATTGCAGCGTACGGTAGATAATATTCAGCAATGTATAGAAAAAACAAGTAATACTGATCTACTTAGTGCCAAAAAGCTACTTGCAAAGAAAAATAGAGTGTTCATTTTTGGACATCGTCAATCGTCTGCTATTGCCAGTATTTTAAGGTATGGTTTGGCCTTGTTAAGGCCTAATGTACAAATGTTAGTACAAGCTGATCATGGGGTAGCGATAGCCTTAGGACAACTGAGGAAAGACGATTTGTTGGTGGTGATCGGCTCAGCACCTTATTCTAATATTACTGTTAAAATAACTACGTTAGCTAAAAAGCAACAATGTCAAATTTTGGCGATCACAGACTCCGTCCTCTCACCCTTAAATAACTGTGCTTCGGTTGCCATTCATGTGCCAACGTCAGGCCAATTTTATGCGAATAGTTTGGTGGCCAATTGTTTCTTTGTGGAAGGTTTATTGAGTTTAGTTGCGGTTGAATTGGGACAAACAGCGATTAATAATTTACAACAACACGAAAAGTTATTAAGTGAATTAGAGGTGAGTAATTAGCGATCATTTATGATTAATTATAAAAAATCAGCCATGTTAA
>CAZVPC010000195.1:0-5395 GCA_964629005.1 uncultured Pseudoalteromonadaceae bacterium
CACCTAAATTTTGTCGTGTTTTAGTTAAACTTTTTTTTAAACGAGCAAAAAAACCTGCTTTTTGTTCTGGTTCTGGTTCTGGTTCTGGTTCTGGTTCTGGTTCTGCAGAAATGATGTGGTTATGCAAAGAGGTTGTCGAGCTATCGTCAGCCGTATTGGTCAAATTTATTTCAATATTAAGCTCGTCCGACTCAAGCTGACTGACTTGAGTTTGTTCTATTAATGAAATGTCTTCAAGACTTTCATCACTACTTGGTTGCTGCTCTTTCTGGCTGTCTTTTTTTAGCCAAGAAAAAAAACCTTTTTTCTTCGTCATAAAATATTTTCACAAACACGATTAATTAATGATGTTATACCCTTGGGTATAACATCTAGATAGTTTTGTCGATATACTAACATCTAAAATTAGTAGACAAAACCAGTGTCTCGGTATATCACCAATTATGATGATCAGAAATAAACATAAATCAAATTTCAAACAAAAAAATATTGGCAGTATTCGCATCATTGGCGGAAAATATCGCGGACGAAAGTTACCAGTAATTTCTGCTGACGGTTTAAGGCCCACCACAGATCGCATTAAGGAAACGGTATTCAATTGGCTCATGCCTTACATTCACCAAGCAAAATGCTTAGACTGTTTTGCTGGTTCTGGTGGTTTAGGTTTTGAAGCTTTGTCACGTGGTGCTAAGCAAGTCACTTTTTTAGAGTTAAATAAAAACGCAGCTCAACAGATCCAAAAAAATTTACTTTTGCTAAATGCTAACAATGCTTTATTAGTAAAAACCAATAGTATTGATTATTTAAAACATGTTAATGATTGTTTTGATCTGGTTTTTCTTGACCCTCCGTTTAGACAAAATATATTAACTGAAATTACCGACAAATTGACTCAAGGCTGGCTCGCTAAGCAGGCATTAATTTATGTTGAAACTGAAGCCGACATAAATATTAGTTTTTTACCACAAAATTGGCGGTTGTTAAAAGAGAAATTTGCTGGGCAAGTCGCTTATCGTTTATTTCAATGTAGTTGATTATTCAATCTCAATACCTAAATTAGACACTCCGGCCACTAACGCTAATGTTTTTAATTGCTGGCAGGTTTTTTTCGTTTCCGCGGCTGACAATAAAAAATCAAATAATTCTTGCTGAGTTTCACCTTCAAACTGCATTAATGGGTGCTGTTTAATAACATCAACCAATAAAGTTATTTGATCTGCTTCTGTATATTCTTGCGCTAGCGTTAATTCGATATAATGACTAACACTATTTTGTGATAACTGGCTAACTTGTTCAACATAATCAATGTCTGTTTCTTGAGCACCCTGTAATACCGACATTAATGCCATGCAGGTATCTAGTGCTGAATAGGCACCAAAAAAATCAAAATCTTCCGGTGATGGTGTTTGCAATTCTAGTTTAGTTAACTGTGCTTCAGCATTTATTTTTATTTTTCGATCAGATAATTTTTGCCAGAGTAGATCAAGCTGATTTCTTAACAATGCCAAATCACCAAAATTAGCAATTTGTGTAAACATTTTATAATTTGGTAGCATTCGCTCAATTAAAGCACAACAAAAGGCGCTTCTTTGCCACTGAGACAACTGTTTAAAGGATAGCTTAATAAACACAATAGGGACTCATTAATTTAAAATGGTGATTAACACACCTTTCTGCTCATCAGAAGGCAACTCAATATTATTCTTTTGATAATTGTTTTTGTGCATATTCAAAGCGTAAGCGGTATTCAGTTAGTTTACCTTCTAACGCCGAAACTTGCTGCTCTAACTTTGCATTTAGATCAATATTTTCATCGCGCAAATATTTAATCGTGTCGCGAGCGTTATCTCCGTCTTTCCTCAACTGATCACGAGCCGAAACTAAGCGTTGTTGCAACTGGATCAACTGATCAGCCCATTTTTTCTCACTCATCTCAACGCTATTTTGTTGCTCAGCTAATAATTTTTTCATCGCCTCTTCATGAACTAACTTTAATTGCTCAAATTCTTTTGTTGCCAACAGAACTTGTTGTGCATGAGATGATTTTAAGTCATTCATAGCTTGCTCAATTTGATTGTTTTGCTGTTTTAATAATTCAATTTGCTCATTTTGTTGTTGATGAGTAGCGATTTCTGCTATTACATTTCTTTGCGCACTTGCTTGTTCATCTAATATCGTTATTTTTTCCATTAATGCGTTATGTTCTGCTTGAATGGCTGAAATTTGAGTCTTTAATGAATTTTCCAGTTGTTCTTTAGCCGCTAAGCCCCGTTTATGCTCTATTTTTTCTTGAGCTAATTCTGTGGATATTTCGCGAAGTTGATGTTTTAAAGCATCAATTTGCTGCTGTTTCTGGATTGAATTTTTTATTAATTCATTATTTTGTTGATCACCTTGCTTAGCTTGATCTAATTCTTTGTTAGCATTTTGTAGTTTGTGTTGTAATGATTGGTAAAGAGAGTGCTGTTCAATTTCTTGGGTGGATAAATTTTCCTTTTGATGATAATTAGTTAACAGCGAGATTATTTTATCCTCTACTTGAATGTAAATATCACTAGCCAGATTTTGAATTTGTTCTTCAAGCTCTTTAGATATTTTCTTTGGTGCTAACATCCGACTCACGATCCTGAACAATTATTAACCTGTAGATTAAATTAGCATAGCTTTTAAATAAATTACATATTTTGTCGTTATTTACATTTATCGTATATAAAAAAAGAGCCGTTAAGCCCCTTTTTTGAATCCCAAAACTTGGGTTAATATTTAGCTTTTTAAGATACCGCTTGCTGCTCTTCTTTTTCTTTTGCTACTGTTTGGATTTGAACACCGTTAATTTTATTTTCTGAATGATCATTTCGCAATTGGATCAAACGATTAATTTGACCAACAGAACCTAGCATGGCATGCATCGGAACAAAAAGACCACGCTTATGAAAATCAACAACTTTTTCATCTGACAAATCTTGTAGCTGCTGCTCATTAATCGTAAAGATACCGACTAATTTTTTCTTTTCGCCACTTGCAAACGTTATGCTTAATTCAAGTTCCTGAATTAAGTTGCTATCAACCATCTCTTGCACAAATCTTTCTGAGGCAACTTCATTTTCATAAAGTCGACCTAAAGACTCTTGAATATTTTTAAAAAATTCCGTGTCTTCACCTTGTTGATCAAATAAAGCCTGCTCTTTATCCTCACCCACAAATGGGCTATCTAAATCAATACACGTTGTTAACGTTTTTTCTTTGTCAGGATCTAAGCCTAAGCCAAATGGCACCATACCAACACTTTGCGGTATATATAATGCATTCCAAATGTCCTTTTGATAAAATAAATTTTCACCCGCTTCTAACCCTAACATAGCGACACTACGTAACCGAGAAGAATCTGGATCTTTAACAAAAACAACTGGATAGCTAGTTGCTGCTTGAGCAAATTCACGCGCATTTACAGGAATTATATGCTGTTTTGCTGCATGAGCTAAATTTCTCTCAGTTGATATTTTTAATTTTTGATGTTGTTCTTTTTTTACAGGGACAATATTAGCCATGAATGTTCTCTTTTTAATTTTTGATACCAGTGACACTAATTAAGATAAGTGGAATTAGTAAAGATTGTAATAATATTTTGTTTGTTGTACCAATGACAGGCTTAATGTAACTGGTATTATCCTTCAAACTATTTAATAGTAATGGAGACAGCTTGTTTCGCTTTCAATGGCTGTTAGCAAAAAAATAATTTATGGTGTTTTGTCATCATTTAAATTTTCTCTAACATTAGGAATAAAATGTCTACACGCAGATTAAAAATTTTAACCTTTTTGACTTGTTTAACTTGTTTTAATTTACTAGCAATGCCAAAAATCACAACCCGTTATGGTGTGACTAAGGAGGGTTTTGTGCAGATAAAAATAAAAAATGAAACTCGAGAAAATTTAAGCTGTTATGTCGCGATTGATGGTCGAAAAATGAAATTCAAATTAACATCGCAAGCTAGTTCTAAATGGTATCAAGCGACTGACATTCGCTTTAAATATACTGATTTCAGTGTTTGGTGTGTATTATCTGCGTATGTAAAATAAAAGTGCTGACATTGATTATATCAGCACCTCTCTTTTTGAGAAAATAATTTATTGCTCAACTTCTTTAGCTAGGTTGCTCAACAAATCAACCACTTGAATACTAGCACTTTCCATCGCTGTTAATTCTCTTACGGCTTTTTCTGTATCACCACTGGCCATTGCTTTAAGAGCGGCTAAGCCACGGCTATGCACTTCAACATGAGGTTTTTCAATAGCTCTAAATGACGAGCTACTATTATATTTTTCTGCACCTTCACCTTGATAATACCAATGACCTAAACGACAATTATGATGATTAGAAAAATCATCTGCAGACTTATCTGACATCCCTAACATTACTTGATAAACATCCATTTTCCAGACAACATGATCCATTTTGACCGTTTGAATAAACCCCTCTGTTGTTGCATTGGTGACAACATTGTACATTTTTTTAGATAAATCAACTATATGGCTTGCCGTGCTCTCAATTGAAGAAGTATTGGTATTAATATCCTGACTTTTTTCGCCGACATTATCAATCCCCTTAGCAACATCTTCCATTTGCTGATTGACTTCATCAATCAGATCAGAGATTTCGCTGGTTGCTTCGGCCGAACGCTGAGCGAGTGTTCTTACTTCATCAGCCACAACAGCAAAACCACGTCCTTGTTCACCTGCACGGGCAGCTTCAATAGCAGCATTCAATGCTAACAAGTTAGTTTGGTCTGAAATGCTTTTGATCATAGTCACAAAATCATTTATACCTGAAGTAACCGTTTTCAAGCTACTAACAGATTCAGCCACATGACTCGTATCAGAATTAATCGTTGACGTTGAGGTGATCGTTGCAGACAACATTGTCATAATTTCATCAAATAGATGTTGTGATGACTCAAAAGTATCACGATGGGCAATAAGTTCGGCTGACGAGCTTGCCAACTCTTCACGAATTTTATTGACTAAATCACCAGAGCTTAACCATAATTTATTCAAATCTTCTTGATGGTTATAGCGTGTAGTACTTGTTGACATATCTTCAACCAATTGCTGATTTTCACCCGACAATGTTTCAATTTCATTTTCTAAAGAACTAATTTGTTGACGTAATCTAGTATTTTCTTGTTCTAAATTACTATTACCTTGATTATTAAAAAATCGAGAAAACATTTTTTCACCTTTAAATGATGCTATTTGTGACAAAAACCACAACTGCTAGTTGAAGCGAACTTCAATAAAATAGAAACAACGGAGAAATAAACCTCCAGCTATCAATAATAAACTTGTTTAAAAAATAATGTATTAGTATACCAATTACATTAACAAAGTACTCAATT
>CAZVPC010000196.1:0-5331 GCA_964629005.1 uncultured Pseudoalteromonadaceae bacterium
GTTGAAACAAAGGTAATTCAAGCTTGAATTCTGCGCCACCTTCAGGGTGATTATGAACACTGAGATCCGCTTGCATTGACTCAGCAATTCGTTGCGAAATAGACAAGCCTAATCCTAAACCAAAACTCTCATCAGTACTAAAAAAAGGCTGAAATATTTTATCAAAATCATCAGCAAGAATGCCGGGGCCATTATCACGGATCAAAACAGTAACATGATTATTTTGCTGTGATATTGCTATGGTGATCCGTTTATCTGCTTGTTCCGCCATAGCTTGCAAAGCATTGGTAAATAAGTTAACAAATATTTGCTCTAAGCGTATTTCATCACCAAGACAATAAAGGTTGTCGTGGTTATGCAATTTACATTGAGTGTCATGTAACAAATGTTCAACAATGGCAAGCGCCGAACGAATACAATCATGTACTAATATAGGCTTATTTAAACCGTTACTTTTTTTAGTGAAATGTTTGAATTGGCTGACAATATTCGACAATCGGTCAATTAATCCGATCATCGTGTTAATATTGTCTGCAACGTTATCATGCATACCCCGTGTTTGAAATGCCAAGGTGTTTTGTGCATAACTTCGCAGGGCGGTCAACGGCTGCTTAATTTCGTGATTAATACTTGCTGACATGTTTCCTATGGTGGCAAGTTTTGCTGATTGTATCAATTCTTCTTGAGTGTCGTTGAGCGCTTGTTCTGTTTTTTCTCGTTCAGCGATTTCTTTCTTTAATTTTTGATTGATCACCATTAAATCAGCCGTTCGCTCTGCAACTCTATGTTCAAGTAATTGTCTTGATTTTTTCAATTGACGACTGTTTTTTATGCGCTCTTTAATAAAAAGTAATAAAATTAGTGCCGTAAAATAAAAACTGATACTAAACAAAGTGATAAAAGAAGCCTGTTTTTCTATAGGTAACAGCGAACTCCAAATATGTACTTTCCAGTTGGCATCCGGCATTTTTGCTTGTATGGCAAAATAACGTTCCGTTTTCCCCCGACTATTTACTGCAATCACTTTAGCCGCCAGTGATGTTGATAATTCACTGGTTGGAATATCTTTAATCGATAATGGTGTAATAATTCGTTTACCATAACGTTTTGAGGCGGTGATCAATTTATTTTTTTGTTGATCGAGCACACCAAAAGTTTTAAGTTGCCAATCGCTCCGATCTGAAATAAAAATAACACCATCTGGTGCAGTGATTAAAAAATGGAACTGATCATCGGCAAAATTCTGCTCGCGTTGATGTTCAATGCTATCAATGCTCACTTTCACCACAATAACACCTAAAATAACGGCTGCGTTTTTTACTGGAAAAGAAAAATAATAACCACGCTTATTGCTACTCACGCCAACAGCATAATAACGGCCAGCACGGTCATTAACGGCTTGTAAAAAATAAGGTCGAAAAGAAAAATCGCTACCGATAAAAGAGATCTCCAAATTCCAATTGCTCGCAGCAACCGTAGTACCTGAGGTATTAATAAGAAAAATATCAGACGACTGAGTAATGCCAGTTAAGTCGGCTAACAAAACATTGAGTTGCTGAGTTTTTACTTTGTCTGCAGGATTTAATAAAACTTGACTCAACAAGGGATGACGGGCAATAACTTCAGGTACTTGCTCATAACGCCCTAAAATTCGTTCAATATAGTGGGTTAAATTGTTAAGGTGAAGTAATGATTGCTGTTGCAGCTCACGATAGGATTTTTGCAAACCATACCAATGGCTTAATTTTACCGTTACCACCATGCCTAAGATAACAATTAAGGTTAGCAAAAATCGTTTAAACCGTTGCGATTGTTGCACTAGCCGCACCTATTTAGTTTAAATACGCTAAACCATGAACAAGCCACAGTTTAGCGCAAAGATGATTTAACAATGTAATCATGTTACCTCAAAACTAATATCCATTTATTTTATCAAAATATTCCGGCAAGAATAATGAAATTTGTGGAACATACGTTATTAACATTAAAAATAGCAACAATAATGACAACCACGGCAAACAGGCTTTGATCACCCAGCCAATACTATGATTAGTGATCCCTGCGGTAACAAATAAATTAAGGCCAACAGGCGGTGTTAACATACCTATTTCCATATTAACCACCATAATAATACCTAAATGGATCGGATCAATACCAAGTCTTGTTGCAATGGGAAATAAAATAGGAGCCATAATCAGTAATATTGCCGATGGCTCCATAAAATTTCCCGCCATTAATAATAATAAATTAACAACAATTAAAAATCCCCAAGCAGGTAATCCCCAAGCGACAATGGTTTCTGCAATCATATGCGGAATTCGTTCTGTTGTTAACACATGTGCAAATAACATCGCATTAGCAATAATAAAGAGCAACATAATGCTAACTTTAGCACCATCTAATACGACTTGTTTTACTTCTTTATCAAAGGCACTTTTAGGAATTGCGATCGCTATTTGCTTAATATTTCTGATGGCCGAACTAATGAAGCTTTCACGGTCGTTTTTCCATGCGACATGCTTTAATGGCCCAATATCACGATAGCCTAAAACTGCCACCAAATAAGCGTAAACAACAGCAACAGCAGAGGCTTCTGTAGGACTGGCAACTCCGCCATAAATAGAACCTAACACGATCAAAATTAGCGCCAAACCGCCCATAGCAATAAACCCTGTGCGCAATAGTTTTTTAACTCCGGGAAAAGGTCGTGAGGGTAAGTTTTTATAACGGGCGACAATATAAATGGCGATCATTAAAATACTACCCATCATAATACCGGGAATTAGTCCTGCCATGAACATTCGAGACGCGGATACTTCAGTGGCAGCAGAATAAACCAACATCACGATAGAAGGTGGAATTAAAATACCTAACGTACCCGCATTAGTAATAACCCCAGCGGCAAAATCTTCGGGATAACCGGCTCTAACCATACCGGCAATAACAATTGATCCTATTGCCGCAACCGTTGCCGGAGAAGATCCAGAAACTGCTGCAAAAAGCATACAGGCCAAAACCGAAGCCATGGCCAAGCCACCCCTAATATGACCAACCGAGTCCATGGCAAAATCAATAATTCGACGAGCAACACCACCAGTGGACAAAAATGCTGATGATAATATAAAGAAAGGAATTGCTAACAAGGTATAGTGTTCAGAGGTCGCTTCAAACATTTTTAGTGCCACGGAAGCTAAACTATCATGAGAAAAAAACAAGATAGTAACCACACTTGAAAAACCAAGCGCAACCGCTATTGGCATGCCAATAAACATGCAGATAAACAGCGTTAAAAACAAAGTTGCAATGGTCATTTTTGTTCTCCCTTAGCTTGGTCTTGATGCAGCTCATCTTCTTGAACTAAGTGCATTGACTCTTCTGCTTCGTCAGCAAAAGAAAATCCTTGGGATGTACCGTTAAGTACGTTGAAAAATAATTGTAAAAATCGAAACATTAACAAGAGAAAGCCAAGTAATAAAATGGATTGTGAAAGCCATATCGGTACTAGTGGATCTTCACTATCAACCCGAAACACCTGCCACAAAGTATCCTCGCTAAATAACGAAATAAAAAATGCTGGCATATGAATATCTTCCATAGAAATACCAATGTCATACATCTTTGCTAGGTACACCCAACTGCCGTACAAGAAAAATAAACAGTAAACCATACAGAGGAAAATACTCACTAAAGCGGTTATTTTACGTTGGCGTGGCGGAAGTTTTTTAACAAAAGCATCAACGCCAATATGCGCGCCCACTTTTACACCGTAAGACATACCAAACAATACAAACCACGCATTTAGGGTCAGTGTTAATTCTTCTATCCACATAAAGCCAAGGTTAAAAGCAAAGCGAAATAATACTTCAAAAAACACCAGCAAAGCCATACTCACTAGTAACAAACTAATAACACTTTCTTCAAGATGATTTGATATTTTATAAGACATTGGTAAACCCAAAAATAAGCGAATGGTGAACCATTTAGTTAACCCACCATTCCATGTACATTAATTATTTGCAGCAACAGCTGCAGCGATAACTTCAGGGCCAATTTGACGTTCAAAGCGTTTCCAAACAGGTTTCATCGCCGCTATCCATTGCTGTCTTTCGCTATCACTCAACGTAAGTACTTGGCTGCGTTTAGAATCAATTATAGTCTGACGATCTTGCTTTGCTTTTTTTGCCGCAAGTTTATTACCGTAAGCAATGGCATCATCAAGTGCTATTTTGACTTTTTTACGGATGTCAGTTGGTAAAGAATCCCAAAAACTGTTAGACGTTACAACCATATAATCTAAAACACCATGGTTGCTTTCGGTAATATACTCTTGAACTTCAAAGAATTTTTTTGAGTAAATATTTGACCAAGTATTTTCTTGACCATCAATGGCTTTAGTTTGTAGTAAAGTAAAAACTTCAGAAAAAGGTTTTTTTACCGGTAGCGCTTTAACCGCATGAAACTGAGCCGCCAACACATCAGACGACATAATACGGAATTTTTTACCGGCGGCATCACTAGGCACTCTTAACGGCGTATGTGCTGAAAGTTGCTTCATACCATTATGTAAATAACCTAAACCGTATAAACCTTTTCGTGAAAGCGAGCGCAGTAAATGTACGCCTTGATAACTTTTTTGAAATTTATCAACCGCTTTCATGTCTTTAAATAAAAATGGCAAATCAAATATTTGTAATTTTTTGGTGTATTTTTTAAATTTTGATAATGACGGCGCAGCTAATTGCACATCACCTAACTGCAGTGCTTCAAGCACTTTGTTATCACCAAAAAGTTGCGAATTAGGAAAAACCTCTACGACCACTTTACCCGGCAAACGCTGTTCAATTAGTTCTTTAAATTTTAACGCCATTTGCCCTTTGGGCGTATTTTCGGCAACCACATGAGAAAATTTAATTTCAATAGGTTTTGCCTGTATTGCCAGTGAAACTGTACAGACTAAAGCCAGTGTGACACTGGTTAATTTTTTAAGTAATGACATAATGTGAACCCCATATTATTTGTATGTATGTAATGAATATTATTATTAAACTAGCTTATTATTTGTTTTACTCTTGTTAAGAGTAGAGCAAACATTAAGCCAAATAAAACAATTGCCTTATTTTCAACAACATAATGATTTTTTATGGAAACAAAGCAGTTATTACGTGTGAAAAACCACCCAATAGCGTTAACAATGGGTGGTTTTTGTTACGGTAATTTCGTTAAAATCAATGTCCGTTCTTTTTCATCCCTGAAACCACGACATACCTACATCCCTATGGCCGTCGTTCTTTTTCATCCCTGAAACCACGACATACCTACATCCCTGTAGGC
>CAZVPC010000197.1:0-5268 GCA_964629005.1 uncultured Pseudoalteromonadaceae bacterium
ATCAAAATATTACAAATATTCCACAAAACAGTATCAATCAACACAGCATTTTAATTGTCGACGACGAAAGCCAATTAGTTGAATTAGCAACCGATATTTTAACCGAAAATGGTTATCAAATACTCACCGCAGACAATGGTATACAGGCGCTATCAATATTAAAAAACAATTCGGTTGATTTATTATTAACTGATATTATTATGCCAAAAATGAATGGCTACGAATTAGTCAAACAAGTAGAGCAGCTCTACTCTAACATTAAAATTATCTACACGAGTGGCTTTCAAAGCAACTTAAATGGCTCTCAGCCCCAAGGGGATTTGTCATACCCTTTACTTAACAAACCTTATAAAGCCAGTACGTTATTATCAACCATTAACCAAGCTTTAAGCACAATAACAGATAAAAAAAATGTGTTTGACGAGCAAAAAACAAACACACTAATACGTACAGAAACACGGACAGAAACACACCAAAACAACGCTAAGATAATAACGCAATCAACAGCAGCAAAGTTTTTGCAATGGCATGAAAGCATGGCAATTGATCACGGCGGTGTTATCGACCAAGATCACCAACAACTCATTAATATTTTGCAGCAGTGTCAACAGTTAGAACAAAATAGTGACTTTAGTGTACAATTAAAAACAATTATCCAACAATTAATAACATACACTGTCGATCATTTTGCTCATGAAGAATTAATTATGCAATTGTGTGATTATCCTTACACTAAAAACCATAGTCAAATTCATAAGATGATGGTAAAAGAGTTAACTTTAATAGTTAATACCAAAACTGAAAATGAAATTAGAACTTGGATCATTTCCTATTTATCTGATTGGTTTTTAGATCATATTTTAGTGATGGATAAGGCGTTAATTCCTTACATTGCCTTAAAACCACAAGCAATACAACAAGCACTGCTCAAGGTTAATCAGCAAAAGGATAATCCCCAATGACACGGTTATTTATTGTTGATGACGATGTACTTACCTGTGAATTATTACGAACGATCACTCAATCATTATTTAGAGTAGTAAAAGTTTATCTTTCTGGGCAAGAATTTATAACTCAACATCTTGAAGTAGACGATGTTGTTTTACTTGATTTGATGATGCCTGAGTTTGATGGCATTGAAGTAATGCGCAGTATGGCCGATAAAACTTGTCATGCTAAATTGGTATTAATGAGTGGCTACGATCTTGGCGTACTTCATTCTGCTGAACGTTTAGCTCACGATTATGGCCTAAAAGTTATTGGTAGTTTAACTAAACCCATATCTCCAACTGACTTAACTCGCTTATTGTCACCTTTCTCCATAAAATCTAACGATCGCACGACCACTATTGCTGAACAAAATATTGAAAAAAACACCGAACAAAACACCGAACAAAAAAATTATGCTGCTGAATTTATTCCAAGTTATAACGAGATTATGCAGGCCATTAATAATCATCAATTTATTTTATACTATCAACCGCAAATATTAATAAAAAACAATCAATTGATCGGCGTAGAAGCCCTCGTGCGCTGGCAACACCCTGAACACGGTTTGGTTTCTCCCGATAAATTTATTGCCATTGCTGAACAATCGGGGGCAATAACCCCTTTAACCGAAGAAATACTTGCGATTGCCATACAGCAGTGTGTGCAATGGAAAAACCAAAAGTTAATGATAAAAGTATCGGTAAATCTTTCCGCGCAAAACATTAATAGTTTACAATTACCTGAACAATTAAGCGTGTTAGTAAAAAACAATCATCTTGACCCGTCAATGCTCGTATTAGAAGTGACCGAAAGTGCTTTAATGGGCAACTTAACCTCCTCTTTAGATATTCTTACCCGACTGCGATTAAAGGGTTTTCAACTATCGATAGACGATTTTGGTACGGGTTTTTCATCACTATCACAACTACACAAAATTCCCTTTACCGAGCTTAAAATAGACCAATCTTTTGTTGCCAAAATAATTGATGATGCAGAATGCCATGCTATTGTAGAAACTTGTGTAATGCTAGGGCAAAAGCTTAATATGGAAGTAGTTGCCGAAGGCATTGAAAATAAAGAAGTATTAGCTTCATTAGCACAAATGGGCTGCGATATAGCCCAAGGTTACTTTTTTGCCAAACCCATGCCGGCGGCAGAACTAATACGCTGGCAAAAAAACAATCTTAGTCAACACATAGCAAGAGCATGAAAACAAATGCAGTTTTTTAGCAAAACATCTTTAAAAACACCTTTGGTATTATTAACCCTTATTTTTGCTCTCATCATTATTCGCTGGCAATTTGGCATGTTGTTATTTCATACCTTAGTGGAATTTTTTACGGTGATCTTAGGGGTATTAATGTTAATCATTGCTTTAAATACTCGGCAATTCACTAAAAATAATTTTTTATTGTTTTTAGGCATTAGTTTTTTCTATATCGCGATACTCGATACGTTACACACCATTACCATTCCCGGAATGCCGTTTTTTTTAGCCATAAATAAACAAACCACATTACATTTTTGGCTATATGGGCGTTTACTCGAAGCGTTAACCTTATTAATTGCGCCTTTGTTCCTCAGCAGAAAGTTCAATCCTTATTATTTATTTATCGTGTTAGCGATGACTATTACGCTGTTCAGTTGGGTTGCCTTTACCTTTAACAGCCCTATATTGATCACCGCTCAAGGACTCACTGAATTTAAAGACAATAGTGAATACTTGATCATTGTGATACTCATTGCTGCCATCGCCTTCTATGTTCAAAAAAGAAACTTATTTGCTCCTAGCGTGTTTTTTAATATGATCCTAGCAATACTATTTACCATTTTTGCCGAGTACGCCTTTACTCTCTACTTAAATTTTCACAGCATCCCCTTTGTTATTGGTCATTTATTTAAGTTTGTTGCCTTTGGCTTGATTTATCGCGCCATTGTAGAAACCACGCTAAAACAACCGTTCAACCAATTAAGCGCAGCATCAAGCTCTTATGAAGCATTACCCCACCCAGCTATTATTGTTGATCAACAAGGGATTATATTACAAGCAAACAGTGCTGCACAACGAAGTATTGCTGATAGCAACAAGCCACTGATTGGCAAGCCTGTTCATGAATTATTTCACCCCGGCAATGTAACTCGCACCGCTTGTACCTTGTGTCGTGCTGCTGAAAATAAAGAAATATTTATAGAAAAAGTGCTGTGGTTTCCTCAGCAACAACGCTGGTATCAAGTTTCATCTCAGATCATTGATGACTCCTTAGTAAATCACCCCCTAGTATTGTTACTCATTGATGTAACGGAACTTAAACAAACCTTAAACTTACTCAATAAAACCTTTGAACGCTTAGATCAAACCCAAACAGTCGCCAGTATTGGCAGTTGGGAATATGATATTATTAACAATAAATTATGGTGCTCAGATGAAGTTTATCGTATTTTTGAACTCGATAAACAAACATTTACGCCAACTTATGATGCGTTTTTACAACTGGCTCATCCCGATGAACGGCAACGAATTGATGCGGCAACACAGTCTTCATTTGAGAACAAACAAGACTATGCCATTGAATATCAAATTTTAACCAAAGATGGTCGCAGCAAATTTGTGAATAAAACCACTAAAATTATTTGTAATGAACAAGGGCTAGCCATTATTTCCAAAGGCTGTATACAAGACACCACAAAATGGCGACAAGTGGCTGAAGTATTACATCGCAACGAAAAAATGGAAGCGCTAGGTAAACTCACCGGTGGTATCGCCCACGATTTTAATAATATTTTAGGCATTATTCTCGGTTATGGTGAAATTTTAGTTAACCACTTACAAAACGATGCAAAATTACACCGTTATGCCGAACATATCTATCGTGCAGGCGCCCGCGGTGCTGATTTAACGAAGAAATTACTTGCCTTTTCAAAACAAAAAGCCTCACAAATAGATTGCATTAATATTAATCAACTGGTACTTGCCGACGAAGATATGCTGCGTAAAACCTTAACAGCATTAATCGATTTAGAATTTAATTTAGCCACTGCTTTAAAAACGATAAAAGTTGACGTTAACGCCTTAGAAGATACATTATTAAACCTTTGTATTAACAGTATGCATGCCATGTCAAACGGGGGCATATTAACCATTTCAACCGCTAACACTACCTTGACCGCTATTGAAGCACAACATTATAAAATTAACGCAGGTGATTATGTCACCTTAAGTATTGAAGACAATGGTTGCGGCATGAGTGCTGAAGTACAAGCCAGAATATTTGAACCATTTTTTTCGACCAAACAAGACCAAGGCACTGGTTTAGGGCTTTCACAAGTGTATGGTTTTGTTAATTCATCTCAAGGTGATATTAAGGTTTATTCAGAGCTTGGCGTGGGTACTCGTTTTGTTCTGTACTTTCCTTGTTGTAGAGATACCGCGTCCACTATAACGCAAAAAAAATTACCCAGTAAAACCGTACTAACGGGTAACGAAACTATTCTAGTGGTTGATGACGAAGCACAATTAATAGACTTAGCGGGCGATATTTTACAAAGCCACGGCTATCGAGTAATTACCGCAATAAATGCGCACGCCGCGTTGGCGTTACTGAAAAACAATCACGTTGATCTACTGTTAAGTGATATTATTATGCCAAAAATGAATGGCTATTTATTGGCAGAAAAGGTCACTGTTTTATACCCGCAGATTAAAATAGTATTAGCCAGTGGCTTTCAAAATAATTTAGATGAAAGCCTTGAAAGCAAAAGCTATCAGGGTAAAGTGATTGAAAAACCCTATGATGCGCACACCTTGTTAGCCGCGATCCGTCGAGAATTAAACTCAGCAAAAACAGCACAAAAACACACAAACAAATGTCAAAATATTGCTGATAATCCTTTGCTGCAATGGGATGAAGAAATGTGTATTGATGATAATGGTTTGATCGATCAAGGACATAAAAAATTAATTAGCTTGATCAACCAATGCCAACAAATGGATCGAGATAAATTATTTCATCAGCTATTTCATCAATACCTTGAAGAGCTAACTACGCATATTATAAAGCACTTTCAAGAAGAAGAAGCAGCCATGCAAGCATGTCATTACCCTTTTTATACTAATCACCTAGATGTTCACAACCTGATGAAAAAACAATTAACCACAGTGATAACAACTCGATCAGATCAAGAAATATACCTGTGGTTAACGACAGAATTTACCGAATGGGCGCGTGAGCATATTTTAGGGCTAGATAAAGCCTTTGCTTCGTATTTACAACAAGAAAA
>CAZVPC010000198.1:0-2490 GCA_964629005.1 uncultured Pseudoalteromonadaceae bacterium
GAAAATGCCTTAGCTATTCACAGCCGTTATTATCAGCCATTACCATTTGTTTTACGGGGTTACGGTGCTGGTGCCGCAGTAACAGCGGCGGGGGTTTTTGGTGATTTATTACGGACTTTAGCTTGGGAGCATCAACACTAATGATACGTTCGAAAATAAGAAAATCACATAAAATCTCCGTGTTTGCTCCAGCATCGATAGGCAATGTTAGCGTTGGCTTTGACCTATTAGGTTTAGCGGTAAAGCCTATTGATGGTTATTTGTTAGGTGATGTGGTTAGCATCGAAAAAGCAGCTGAGGATCAGTTGATTGTAGTGGGTGATTTTGCTAACAAGCTACCGAGTAATAAAGAAGATAATATAGTTTGGCAATGTTTGCTGTTATTTAATCAAGCTTTAGTTAAGCAAGGTCAGGATGTTGATCCGCTTAAACTGACTCTAGATAAGAAAATGCCGGTTGGCAGTGGTTTAGGCTCTAGTGCTTGTTCAGTAGTTGCGGCATTACATGCGCTGAATGAATATTATTTAGTGCGTGATCAAACCCCTGCTTTTAATAATAAAAAATTATTAAAAATGATGGGACAGATGGAAGCGCAAATTAGTGGTAGTTTGCATTATGATAATGTTGCGCCCTGTTTTTTAGGGGGGTTGCAGTTAATGATTAGTGATAGTGATATTATTAGCAAAACCTTACCGTCATTTAATGATTGTTATTATGTAATGGCTTATCCGGGCATTAACGTTTCGACAAAAGCTGCCCGTGAAGTTTTGCCAACACAATATAGCCGTGCCGATTTAATTGCTTATGGACAAAATTTAGCGACCTTTGTTGATGCGTGTCATCGTAATGATCAAGCACAGGCCTTTTCAGTGTTAACCGATGTGGTTGCTGAGCCTTATCGAATGTCGTTATTACCAAAATATCAACAAGCTCAGGATTATTTAAAAACACAGGGAGCGTTAGCGGTAGGTATTTCAGGATCGGGACCCACCTTATTCTGTATAGCTCAACAGCAAGCGCAAGCGCAGCAATTTGCGGCTTGGCTTAATGAAAATTATTTACAAACCATCGACGGTGTTAGCGACGGTTTCGTCCATGTTTGTCAGATTGATCAGCATGGTTCAACAGTTTTATCTGAGGATCAGTAACGTGAAATTTTACAATTTAAAAGAAGATAGTGAACAAGTTAGTTTTGAACAAGCCGTTCGCCAAGGTTTAGGTAAAAATCAGGGCTTGTTTTTTCCTGAACACTTACCTAAATTGGATAATATACAAGCATTACTTGCTTTGCCCTTAATTGAACGCAGCGTTAAAGTGCTGTTGCCGTTTGTGGCCGATAGCTTAACGGAAAGTGAACTCACTAAGATCATCACTAATGCGTTTAATTTTCCGGCACAAATTCAACCAATCAATAAAAATAGTGCGATATTAGAACTTTTTCATGGACCGACATTAGCATTCAAAGATTTTGGTGCGCGTTTTATGGCACAATGTTTACAACATTTTATAAAAAAATCAGCCGCTAAAGAAGGCAATAGTGGTGTTGAAAAGGTCACTATTCTAACGGCTACTTCTGGTGATACCGGTGCTGCAGTGGCGCATGCATTTCATGGTATTGCTAATATCAGAGTCGTTATTTTATATCCCAAAGGTAAAATCAGTTTACTGCAAGAAAAGATGTTTACTACGTTAGGTGGCAATATTGCAACCATTGCGATTGACGGTAGTTTTGATGATTGTCAGACCTTGGTTAAAGACGCATTTAACGATAATGACTTAGCTAGAACCATTGGTTTAAATTCGGCCAATTCAATTAATATTAGCCGCTTGTTGGCACAAGTGTGTTATTACTTCGAGGCAGTGGCACAACTTAGTCGTCAAAATGGCGAGAAACCATTACCCGAAATTGTGTTTTCAGTTCCAAGTGGTAATTTTGGTAATTTAACCGCAGGTTTATTTGCTAAAGCGATGGGGTTGCCAATCAAACGTTTTATTGCGGCGACTAACGTAAATGATACGGTGCCTCGTTATTTAAGCACAGGCGTGTGGTCACCCAATGAAACTATCGCGACAATTTCAAACGCAATGGATGTTAGTAAACCCAATAATTGGCCTCGAGTAGAGTACATGTTAACGTCAGGTATCGTCGATAAAAACTGTGTGAGTTCAATGTCGATTGATGAAGAGCAAACACAAATGAGTGTGCGAAAAATTTGCAAACTTGGCTATATTAGTGAACCTCATGCTGCGATTGCCTATAAAGCGTTAAAATACAGTTTAACTGATGATGAATTTGGTTTGTTTTTAGGTACAGCTCACCCAGCTAAATTCAAAGATGTGGTTGAGAGTATTTTAGGTCAACCAATTGGTTTGCCTAAGGAATTGGCAGACTGTGCTTCGGAAACTATTTTGTCAGTTGATATGGCCGCTGATTTTTCACTATTGCGTGAATATTTATTAGCAAGTAATTAGTGTTGCGCCTCGCTGCGC
>CAZVPC010000198.1:2590-5247 GCA_964629005.1 uncultured Pseudoalteromonadaceae bacterium
ATAGATTAATAAATAATTTCATTATAAAGTTTTTCTTCTAAATAATGCGATAGCTATTATCAGAGGTAAAACAACCCAAGTGGCTAAGCCTAACAATAATTGACTAACTGAATACCCTGCATTGATGGCAACGGCAAGAGCACCGCTAACTTCACTGTTATTTAACCCCGTTAAGTTAACTAAGCGAAAAATATCTGTAGGGTTTAACAGCATTATTTGCGTTAAACTTTGTTGGTTTAATCCGTCGTCAATGCCCACTAACAAGGCTAATAAACCTAAATCAAAAGCAAGGGCAAACAAAAACCACGTAACCAGTGCTAAGCCAGCAGCTTTTGATTTTTCGCTTACTGATAAGCTAATAATATAAGCAATGGCGGTAAAACTAAGCCCGAGTAAAATAGCGCTGCCAATAAAAAGAGCGAAGGTGGGAATAATATCGTTTTGATTTGAATTAATGCTTAATAATATTGCCGAAGCACCAAAGCCTAATAAGGTTGCGAGGGCGATAATTCCACCTTGACCAACAAACTTGCCAAGCAATAATTGGCTTTTGCTTAACGGATAGGTTAATAACAGTAATAAAGTACCGCTTTCTTGTTCTCCAACAAAACTATCGTAACTGACTAATAGCGCAATTAATGGAATTAAAAATACTGCTAAACTAGCTAAGCTGGCAATAGTGGTAGACAAGCTAGCAACGCCAATAGTGCCTGAAGCGGCTGAACCAAAATAGGTTAAACCCAGCGATAACAGAGCAAAAATAAGCGTAATTGACACTAACCAGCGACTACGCAGGCCATCATGAAACTCTTTATTGGCAACGGTCAATATTTGATTCATACAACTTTCCTCATTACTTTCTTCTTCATTTTATTCATTACTGTGCATCCGTTGCAGGGGCTTGATCTAACGTAAGATAGTGTTGATAAAGCTGTTCTAAACTGGCGCTTTCAACGCTAATGTCGGTTAAGTTTTCAAGATTGATCAATTGTTTCAATACATTAAGTTTTTCTTGTTCAGGCACTAATAAGCATTGTTTATCTTTACTGATAAAGTGCTTAAGCTTATTGTCTAAGCTGGCAAAACCATTGATGCCTTGTGGGGCAATACTTATGGGTAAGTTAGCTTTAGCTCTTAATTCGCTTAGGGTGCCGGTGGCAAGTATATTGCCAGATGATAAGATCATCGCTCGGTCTATATGGCGTTCAACACCAGGTAGTACATGCGAGCATAAAATAATGCTGGAGCCTTGCGCTTTAAGTTGATCAACACTTTGATAGAAGTCTTGGGTGGCAATAGGATCTAAACCAACCGTTGGCTCATCAAGTAATAATAATTTAGGTTTGCCAATAAACGCTTGTGCTAACCCCAAACGCTGGCGCATGCCTTTTGAATAAGTTTTTACGGGTCGCTTCATGGCGTGGGTAATGCCTACTTGTTCAAGTAAATCAGTCGCGTGGTTTTTATTTTTTTTATTAGAGAAGCCTTTTAATTTGGCGAAATAATTAATAACTTCTAAACCGGTTAACTGATCATAAAAACTAACATTTTCAGGTAAATAACCTACTTTTTTACGAATATTCCATGCTGCTTTAGAATCGGGTGCCATACCCATTACATTAACTTGGCCATGTGTTGGTGATATCACCCCTAAGATAAGCTTCATCATGGTGGTTTTACCGGCACCATTATGTCCAAAGAGACCTAATACCTCGCCTTGTTGTAATTGTAAATCTATGCTTTTTAGTGCATGAACTTTTTTATATTCTTTTCCGACTTTGTTCAAAGACAATATAGGCGATTGCATATTAATGGTGCTCCGCTATTAATGATGTGTTAACTTGCGTTGAATTTTTTGGTTCATTCATAAGGGGGAAACTATCTTTAACTCCAGGTGGTTTTAATACCGGAAATTGCCGTTGTACCCAACGTAAAATAATAATGGCAGGACTGTCCATGATCATTTTCATTTCGGGATATTGCCAAACTAATTTGTCAATGCCGTCGTTAGGTTCAAAGGCAACATCACCAATATTATCGTTATTCATATCCCAGCCAAGATAATTACTCCAATAATTACCACTACCGTTTAAACTCCATTCTTCTTTACGATTAACGATAAATTTCACTTGTATTCGGTTGTTGATAAAACTGTTGCCGTACACTTTGGTTTTTTCTGAGCCAGCGGTTAAATGAATACCAATCTCAGCATGTTCAATACGGTTGTTGCTAATGGTGTTATAACCTGAGTTATAAACAAATAAACCTTTGCCGTCGCGTCCTAATACTTTGTGCTCTGCTTTGACCCAAACATTTTTTATTTGGTTATTGGTAAAGGTAGATTGAGTAATAAAGTTAAGCAAAAAGCCGTAATCTTCGCTGTTGGTTGTTTTATTGCCTGTTATAGTCAAGCGCTTTGAACTCATTAACGCATAACCAGCGCGGGTGTTATAGGCATTATTGTTAATGACGGTGTTATCGTAAGAATACATATAATGAATGCCATAGCGTAAATTGTGGAGTTGATTGGCTTCTATTATATTGTTCTTACTCGCGATAACGTATAAACCATCACGCACATTGTAAGTCTCATTTTTATATATATATGAGTGAGTCACACTCGATAATTGAATGCCATTACCCCTGTCGGCAGAACG
>CAZVPC010000199.1:0-5222 GCA_964629005.1 uncultured Pseudoalteromonadaceae bacterium
GCGTTGCTGCATTTATTGCATTTTTAGTGATTTTAGTTTCGTTAGTTTTGCCCTCGTGACACTATCTTTGAGGTTATTTATATAAAACCAATAATTCTGCGACCTTATTTCTACTTCCACCTTTTTGACTGATCATTCTAGCCACTTGTACTGCTTTAAGTTCAACGGCTTGTTGGTATATTTTTCGAGTAAAAGGGGTATCGTGGTTACTAATCAAAACGGTAATGTTTTTTCGTTTTTGTGTTTTTTCAGCCGCTTTAGCCAAAGCTTTCTGTTCGTCTAAGCCAAATCCATTGCCAGAGTAACGAGTGAAGCTTGCGGTTTCACTTAACGGCACATAAGGTGGATCACAATAAATAATATCGTTTGTTTTAGCCATTTTGAAAACATCACCAAAATCTTTACAAATAAAGGTCGCTTTTTGCGCCTTCTCAGCAAAATAATTTAACTCTTGTTCAGGAAAATAAGGATCTTTTTTATAACGACCAAACGGTACATTAAAACCTCCCGACATGTTGTATCGGCATAAACCATTATAACCATGGCGATTCAGATATAAAAAAATTAAGGAGCGAAAATAACTATCTTTACTGGCGTTAAATTCAGCACGTAATTGATAATATCGTTCAGGATCATTATTGTTTGCAATAAAAAATTTGCGCGTATCTTCAATATAAGCCGCGGGTTGACGTTGTAAAATTTGGTAGATATTGATCAAGTCTTGATTAATATCGTTTAACAGGTAATGAGAATAATCACTATTTAAAAACACTGTGCCTGCACCAACAAAGGGTTCAATCAGTCGTTTTCCGCTCGGTAACATGGTTTGGATCACATCACTTAGCATGTATTTACCACCGGCCCATTTAAGAAATGCTCGCTGTTTGGTTTTTGCTTTAATTTTTGCCATTTCACCCAATGCTTTACGCTAAAAAATCAGCGTCGATTGTAGCTGAAACTAACGTTAATACCAATCAATTAGCTTTATTAAACGCGCTATTGTAAATTTTTATCTCTGTTTGGATCTCGCTAATGGCTTTGACCCAAGGTTCACGCTGCTTTATTTTTTCAGGGAGTAGTGTTATTGCTGATAAAGCATCGGCTTTTGATGGATATATTCGTGATGTTATCACCAAAAATGATTGTCCATTTAATAACCGACGATAACTTCTATAATCAACACGGCTAAATTCGTCTTTTTCGTTAGCGAAAACATTATCATCAATAAAACCTGCAAATTGAATAATATAACCTCGTTGCGCCGCTAAATAGTAGTGCCCATTTTGATCACTTTTAACCAAAGTTGGCGGTGCTGTTGGCACACTTGGGCTTTCATTGTTGTAAAACGCTTCAATGGCACCGACTATCTCGCTTGGTTTAGCCTGTTCAATGACGTACGCTCTGTTTTTATTGGTGGTGTTAACCAGTATTTGATAGATGTCTTGAACTGATGCGTGTGGTGTTTTTTCTTTGGCAATAAGGTGAGATCTAGCGGCAACAACAACTTTATCATTGATCACCATATGATGATTTTCAGATAATGTTTTTAATTCGCGGTTTTTTACAAAGGCATTATTCGTTAATGCACTAAAACTAAACAGATCACGTTGTTCTAATAACAAGAGTGATGACACAAAAATAATAGCCAAGGCTAAAATAATCAGCGTCGCTTTTTGTCCACGACTTAACTGCAAACGGCTAAAAAAACTAGTGCTATGTTTTTTAAAGTACTTGTTATCAAGTGTTAATAGTTGTCCAGAATCTGCTGATATAATCGCTAATTTTTTATTAAATAGTGCTTTCTCAGCAACAATTTTAGCCGCTGCATCTGGTGTCCCTAACATTACAACATTAATAATTTGTTTAGCTTTTTTACCTATTTCAGCAAGATAGCATAGTTCATGAATAAGTTGAAATGACAATGATTGGCTATGATCAACAACAATACTGAGCGGCTGTTTATTACCTTTGGATAACCTCAAAATGCTTACAGCCAAGGGTTGCTCAGGATCAAAAAGAACATCACAGAACAATTGTTCGATGATCCGACAGCGTATTTGAATATCATTTAATTTTGTTGAAGCAGAAATAAATGCGGCGTTGTGATCATTCGGTAAACTACCTAAAAAAAGGCTACCAATATGAGAATAATTCGAACTTAGCTCATCAACAACCAAAACAGCTTGTTTAGAAAAACGCAGAATATAATCAATGCGGGCATTGGTACTAATTGCCGCGACAGAACCAGTGTCTGTTGAGGAAACATTGATGTTAGCTACTGCTGGCATTGCTCACCTTCTATCATAATTGTTACCCTGTTTTTGAAATCACTGTGCATAGTTAAATTAATCACAGTCACCTTGTGAGCCAGTACTGGCAATTTCCACTAACGGATAAATAATCTATAGAATTTGCTTGAGTATCTCCTCTGTAACATCATCGCGAATTTCAGTATGACCAATGCTGGTTGGTACAATAAACCTTAATATTCCGGCTAGATTTTTTTTATCGCGGCGCATATGCACAATAAACTCAGCATAATTCATGTTATTGGGCGGCACCAAAGGTAAATCAAAAGCCCGAATGAGATCCTCAATTCGACGAAGTTCTGACACTTCAAGCAAATTCATTGCTACTGCTAACTTCGCAGCAAGTACCATGCCAGTTGCTACAGCTTCACCATGCAGCCAAGTACCGTAGCCTTGATCCGCTTCAATAGCATGACCAAAGGTATGCCCCAGATTTAATAATGCTCTCACGCCTGTTTCTGTTTCGTCAGCAGCAACAATATCAGCTTTGCAGCGACAACATTTTTCAATCATCGCCATCAAAGTCAGTTGATCATTCGCTTTTATTAGCGTGGTGTTTTCTTCAAGCCAATTAAAAAAGTTTATATCCCCTAAAATACCATATTTAATGACTTCCGCCATACCGGCATTAAATTCACGTATGGGTAATGTCACCAGGGTATCAAGATCAATGAGCACCGCTTTGGGTTGATAAAAAGCACCGATCATATTTTTACCAAGTGGATGATTTACTGCCGTTTTGCCACCCACCGAAGAGTCTACTTGCGATAAAACCGTTGTTGGCACTTGAATAAAATCAATACCGCGCTGGTAGCAAGCAGCAGCAAAACCGGTAATATCACCGATAACGCCACCACCTAATGCAATTAGCGTCGAGTCGCGACCATGCTCATTTTTTAGCAGATGTGACATTATTTTTTCAAAATTTGCTAAGTTTTTTTCGGCTTCACCATCGGCTAAAATAATTTCGTCAACCACAAAGTCAGTTAAAATATTTTTCAAGCGAGCAGCGTGTAACGGATAAACAATTTCATTGGAAACGAGGCAAACTCGTTTACCTCGAATATGTTTTAACAGTGGGCTATTTTTACTCAATATCCCAGAATCAATATAAATTGGATAACTACGTGCAGCTAAATCAACATTGAGTATAGACATTGATTAAAAATCGATTCGTTCAATAATTTTATTGGCCACAATTTTGGCACTTTGATCATCGGTTGGTACGATCACATCAGCAATTTCTTCATATAACGGGTTACGTTCAATCGCTAATCGTTCTAGTACTTTACGCGGTTCTTCAGAGGTTTGTAGTAATGGTCGACGACGATCTCTTTGCGTGCGCACTACCTGTTTATCAATGGTTGTTTCAAGATAAACAACAATGCCTCGGGCAGACAAACGATTTCGTATTTGAGCACTAATCACAGAGCCACCACCAGTGGCAAGCACAATACCCTGCTTTTCAGATAAGTCATCAATCACGGTTTCTTCTCGTTTACGAAAACCATCTTCGCCTTCTAAATCAAATACCCAAGCGATGTCGGCACCAGTGCGACGCTCAATTTCTTGATCGGAGTCGTAAAAATCAAGGTGAAGTTTTTCGGCTAATTCTCTGCCGATAGTGCTTTTACCAGCCCCCATAGGGCCTATAAGGAAAATATTACGTTTTTCTGCCATGAGACTTACTTAATACTCGTAAAAATTGCGTTAACAGGTAAGAGGTCACCCCCTCGAAAATTTTAAGGGCGTAATTATCGCAATTGTTCGGTGTAGATTGCAAGCATGTCAGCACAAAAGAGCGAACATACTTGTATTTATTTTAGCGCAGTTTTAAAAATGCTCAGTAACAATGCGTGGAGTAACAAATATAAGTAGTTCTTTTTTCTCATTAAAATTGTTTGAATTACGAAATAACCAACCAAAATATGGAATATCCCCCAAGATGGGTACTTTTGATACAGTATTGATCACTGCTTGTTGATAAATACCACCCAACACGATAGTTTCGCCATTATTCACCAAAACTTGCGTCCCTATTCGTTGCGTATCAATCGCTGGCGCTTGACCACTTTGCACTTCTGAAACCGTGTCTTGGGTGACAACTAAGTCTAATATAATGCGATCATCGGGGGTAATATGTGGAGTAACCGTTAAGCTTAATACCGCTTTTTTAAATTGGATCGCCGTTGCACCACTTGAGGCGGCTTCTTGGTATGGGATCTCAACCCCTTGCTCAATATAGGCTTCTTTTTGATTCGCGGTAGTGATGCGTGGACTAGCAATAATTTCACCTTTATTTTCTTTTTCTAAAGCACTTAACTCTAAATCTAAAATAGTGCCATCGGCAAGGCGAGCAACCTGAAAGGCAAGACTACCGGCAGGATTAGTGGTTGGTAAATTAACGTTAAGCCGATCGCTTATCGAAGGCACCAAGCCATTTCCTGCGGCATTTACTCCCTGAAGAGTACCTGATGAAGCATATTGACCATTGGTATCGGTCACCCCCCAACGAATACCCAATTCGTCATTAACATTGTCTTTAACGGTCACCATACGCGCTTCAATCACCACTTGCCGAACGGGAACGTCTAATACACTGATCATACGCTTAATATCTTCAATACTTTTTGCCGTATCGCGTATCAATAAAATATTGGTGCGTTCATCAACGGTAATCGAACCACGAGAGGACAAAATACTCGTTTCTTCATTTTTAATTAAACTAGCAAAATCAGCCGCTTTAGCATAATTTACTTGAATGTATTCAGAGTATAACGGTGCTAAATCTGCCACTTGTTGACGAGCTTTCAAGTCGCGCGCTTCTCGAGCAGCTAATTCATCGCTCGGGGCTACCATTAAAATATTGCCTTCCATGCGTTGGCCTAGCCCTTTTACTTTTAAAATAATGTC
>CAZVPC010000200.1:0-5182 GCA_964629005.1 uncultured Pseudoalteromonadaceae bacterium
AAGTCGATCTTCAAAATATTCGGTCAAATGTATTGGCGATGGGTGGTCTTGTTGAGCAGCAAGTTTCTGATGCCTTGCAAGCATTGATGACTGCAGATATCGAATTGGCTAGAGCAGTGATTAAACAAGATCAGCAGGTTAATGATATGGAAATGACTATTGATGAAGAGTGCACTCACATTATCGCATTGCGCCAACCTGCCGCAGGTGATTTAAGATTAGTCACCGCAATTTTTAAAACGATTACTGATTTAGAACGTATTGGTGATGAAGCAAACAGTATTGCTCGTAGAGCGTTAAGCTTGGCAGAACTGGATCGACCTAAAAAGAATTATCGTGAACTATTAACCTTGGGTAATCATGTTCGAGGCATATTACGTGATGCGTTGGATGCTTTTGCCAGAATGGATGTGGATGCGGCATTAAAAATAGCGCGTGAAGATCGTAACATTGATTCAGAATATGAAGGTATTATGCGTCAACTTATTACGTATATGATGGAAGATCCACGCAGTATTACACGTTCATTGGATCTTATGTGGACCGCACGGTCATTAGAACGTATTGGTGACCACTCTCATAATTTATGTGAATATGTGATATATCATGTTGAAGGTAAAGATGTACGTCATCTTAGTGCTGAAGGTATGGCAAAAGCACTGAATAAATAATCTTCAATAGAATTCTTTTTTAGAAAGAATTGAATTTAAAGATGACAGAGTATAAAAATATATTGCACAATAGTCGTGACGCTTAAATTAGAGATAAGGCATGACACAGCACACTGATGACAATGTTTTAGCCGCGATCGATCTTGGCTCAAATAGTTTCCATATGATTATTGCCCGAATGAGAGATGGGCATTTTCAAATAGTTGATCGTTTGCGAGAGATGGTACAACTTCGAGCAGGATTAGATAAACAAGGTTATTTGTCGGATGAAGCACAACAACGTGCTATTGCTTGTTTAGAACGATTTGGCGAACGAATAAAAGGTGTTTCTGCTGACAATGTTCGGATTGTAGGTACGAATACCTTACGGATCGCTAAAAATAGCCAGAGTTTCTTGCGAAAATCACGTTTGGCTTTAAAACACCCGATTGAAATTATTGCGGGTGAAGAGGAGGCTCGGCTAATTTATTTGGGTGTCGCACATAGCCTGGCATTTGATGATTCTCGTCGCTTGGTTATGGATATTGGTGGAGGTAGTACCGAATTCATTATTGGTGAAGGCTTCACTGGCTTAAGACGTGAAAGTTTAGAGATGGGCTGTGTTAGTTTTTCACAACGATTTTTTGCTGATGGACAAGTTTCCGCACTCAAAATAAAAACAGCATTAATTGCTGCAGGTACAAGACTCCGAGCTATTCAACGACCGTATCAAAAAATGGGCTGGGTTGATGCAGTTGGCCCATCAGGCACAATTCGTACCGTTGCTAATATTGTTAAAGAGAATGGTTGGGCTGATGATGGCGTCATTACGCCGAAATCCTTAGATAAATTAATTGATGTGTTGATTGATGCTAAACATTTAGACACGCTACAGTTAGCGGGATTAAGTGAGGAAAGAAAATCTGTTATCACTGGCGGGGTAGTTGTACTTAAAGCATCATTTGATCGCTTGAAAATTGAACGCATGATTGTCTCGGATGGTGCATTGCGAGAAGGTTTGCTCTATGACTTATTAGGCCGTATTCAGCATGATGATGAGCGCGATCGTACCGTATTAGCCTTAGCAAGGCGCTATCAAGTAGATGAAAATCATGCTGAGAGGGTAATGGCGATGGCAACGCAATTATTTGAGCAAGTTGCTTCGGACTGGGAAATTGATGAACAAATCTATTTAGATCGCCTTCAGTGGGCAGTAAAGCTACATGAGACGGGCTTAGCGATTGCCCATGATTCTTTTCACAAACATTCTGCCTATTTAGTCGCACACTCTGATTTACCAGGTTTTTCTCGAGAAGAACAACGTGCTTTGGCTTTGATTGTTCGTGGTCAACGGCGCAAATTCCCCAAAAAAGATTTTGCAGAATTACCTGATGAATTACAATTATCTACACAACGTTTAGCAATCTTGTTACGCTTAGCAACAGTGTTTAATCGTGGCCGTAGTGAGCAAGTTGATACGTTTGTAAAGCTGGAGGTGACGAACAAGGGCTTACGTTTAAGTTTACCAGAGGGTTGGTTAGATAAACATCCATTAACCGAAGCTGATTTATTGCAAGAAGTTGAGTATCTTAAATCGATTAGTTTGAAGCTTAAAATAAAGACGTATTGAACAAAGCCAACTCAAACTTGTCTTATTTTTATGCTACTTCAATATGTAGGATAAGAAGAGGTGTTTATGCGTTTACTCAACTATGTGGGCATTGTATTATTGTTCAGCTTTCCCGTTGCACAGGCAACAGACTCTATTAGCTTTTCTAGCGAAACGGGTGATACCTTAATGCTTCATCATTTGATAAATGGTGAAATATGGGGAAGCTTGATTATTACCGATCAGGTTGCCGATAATTTTGCCAATTATGAGCTTATTGTTTTACAGGTTGATCAACATCAACCGATTAAATTAGATCATGAAAAACGTTGTAATACACCTGCGGGAGAAGCTCAAAAAGTAGACTATACCTTTAAAGCTAAAAAAGGTGAGCAAGTATGGCAATTTAGTCAGGTAAAAGCACAGAAGAATAAAACTGATTTTCTTAAATTAACGGGCTGGGATAAGGCGATTTACCAACATATGAAATCAGATCGCAGACCTAATGTGGTTGATTTTCCAATTAAAGCAGCATTAGCGCTAGATTCATTATGGCCACAATTTCAACAAGGTGAACACGTTGTTTTCCATTATACTACCGATGCGGATGAATCTCGGGAAGCCAGTTTTAACTTAATAAGTCAGCGTGAGAAGATCAAGAAATTGATTGATAAGTGAGCTTATCCCTCTCCCAAGAATTAACTCAGGAGAGGGAAAGTAGTTTTAGCTATTACCAGTTTACGTTTAGACCAATATAAGCGCTACGACCCAAACCAGGTAAACGTTCACCTTTTGCCACAGCAGAACCGTCGGCATTATTGATACGGCTGTAACCACTTAAATGATTTTGATAATTACGATCAAATAGATTGTTAACACCTGCCGTTAATGTAACTGCATCAGTGGCGTGGTAATTGCCGGTCAAATTAAAGATGGCGTAACCACTGGTCTTTTGCTCTTTATTTTCTGCAGAAACTTTATTCTGGGCAGCCACTGTTTCTGCTTCAAAGCCAACACGCCATTCTGTTTGCACATAACTCAACATAGTTCGTGCGGTCAACGGCGCAATACGATATAAATTATCTCCGGTATCACGACGCTTTCCGCGAACATAACTGACTGTGCCATCTAATTGCCATGTATTATTTAAAGCAAGGAACCAATTGGCATCCAGACCATAAAGTTTGGCATCAACATTGTTAAATTGCAGTACAGTTTTGGGTTGAGCACCTGTTTGCGTTATCACATTAACAGTATTAACGGTTGTATTTGTATTGTATAAAGTCCCTTGAATGTAATTATTAATATGGTGGTAGAAAATATGAGGAGAGAAGGCCGCTTTTGGCGTATGCCAGTCAAAACCTAATTCCGCTTGGTAGGCTGTTTCTTTATTTAAATTAACATTACCCATATAGTTATTGCCATCTGCTAAACCAGAGGTTGATTCCAGTGGTAGCCATAAATAGCGTTCTTGATAGCTTGGTGCACGTTCTTTGCGGGCTAAACCAAAATTAATGTCAACATCGTTATCAATTTTACGAGTAAAGGTAGCAGCTAAATCAATTAAGTTTTCATTTTGTTTACGGTCTGAATTGTTAAAGGCTATTTTTAACAGATTCACATTCGTTGCTAGTGTTCCTGGTAGCCCGTTGGTGTTGACTGTTCCCGCATCCATATTGATACGACTATAACGTGCGCCCAATTTCGTTTTCCAGTCTTCATTAAGTTGATTATTCCACTCAGCAAACAGACTGTAACGATCACGGTCAATATTATTGTAGTTATCAATAAAGAAGCTGCTAATCAATGGATTATAAATGGTGGCATTATGTGTTGCTTTATCGCCATCGAAACCAATTTCCCAGTCATTATTCGTATAATCAATATGGTAACCTTGTGATTTTACATCTGAATCAGAATACCGTTTCATCGGCATATTGCCCATATTTACCATGACAGGATTAGTACGAAGTTGATAATTATTCATCCTATGATCAGCATTTTGATAGTTAAAACGGGCATTTATTTTTCCGCCATTATTAAGATCTTTACCAAACTTGATTTTATAGTTTTCACCTTTAGCATAAATAATATCCATAGGTAATGCTGCTGTACCTGTTTTTCCTGTTTTATGGTGGTCGATATCTATTTCTAATTCATGACCCAGTTTTTGGAATGCATAGCTGATACCAACGGTATCGCGTTTTTGTTCACTAGGCCGAATGGTGCCTTTGCCTGCTTTTAGATTATTACCGCGATCAACGCTACCTTTTACTTGCAAGCGATGCGTGTCATTGGCAACACCCACTAATGCGCCGGCATAACGGGTATTGCCATTTGTCGCATAACCAGTAGTCGCATTACCGTGAAATTCTGCATTATCATCAGTACCAAAATCGATTGTTTTAGAGTTAGCTATGACGGTGCCACCGATAGTTTCTATTCCGGAGCTAACAGGCGCGATACCACGGTAAACTGAAACATCAGCTACTTGAGATGCAGGTAAATAACCTAAAGGTGAATCCATACGGTTGGGGCCAGCCTGATTGATGCGTATACCATCAATGAGAGTGTTAACACGATCACCAAATAAGCCGCGATATTGAACAATACTAGTCAGAGGACCGTTACTGTTAATATTGGCACCAGGAAGTCGTTTAACCATGTCGCCAGTATCGGGTGTTGAAATAGAAACGAGAGGTAAAGTATAAGGTGTTTCTTCACCGGCAATACCTTCAACAGAAATAGTCGGTAAGCTGAGGTGTTCTGCATGTAATGGTGTATTTAAACCCATCATTAATAATGGCAAAGGAAGTAATTTAAAATAGTGCATGTCGCTTCTCCTAGAAATATTTGCACCATTTTAGTGGTAAATTTGTCGTTAAAAGTGTGTTTTATGACTTTTATCTGTGTGAAATAACGT
>CAZVPC010000201.1:0-5002 GCA_964629005.1 uncultured Pseudoalteromonadaceae bacterium
TTAAAAGATAAATTCAACCAATTAATGATTAAATTGAGGGGAGCTTAATGAAAAAGTGGCTTATTCCATTTTGTATTCCGGCATTAATGTCTTGTATGGGCATGAGTGACAATAACTTTTATCATGTTAAAGCTGCCGATCAAGATGAGATAGATAGTTCTGATTTACCTAGCAATGCCATTAATGATGTGGTGAAAGGTTTGGCGGTGCAAATGATTGATAGTAGTTCATTTGTTGGTCCTAAAACACCTATTGCGGTCGCATCTTTTGTAAATTTGGATGATTTAGAATCAACCAATTGGCTGGGTAATCAAATATCTGAGAGTTTTGTGCATGAATTACAACGCCATGGTTATGTGGTGATTGATTATAAAACAACCGGTTACATTCGTGTTACGCATGATGGAGATTTCGTTTTTAGTCGAGATTGGAAAGAGTTACCAGAACGCCAGATTATTGACTATGTGGTAACAGGTACTATGACTAAACAAGAGAATGGTGTGATCGTTAATGCAAGAATGATCGGTATGCAATCTCGGGTCGTGGTGGCCACGTCACAAGCGTTTATTCCAGCGTGGGTGCTTAGTGATCAAGTTATTCACGATGAAAATGTAAAAATAAAAGATGGTATGATCATTCGAAAACAAACCGATTTGGCGAATAATGCAAGAGCGATTGAAATTAAGTGAGGCTATTATGAGTAGGTTGTTGTTTAGATCGTCTTTGGTTATGGCGAGTTGTATTTTTCTTGCCTCGTGTTCATCAATGTATGATCATTACGTGCAGTGGGAAACTATTACCCCGAAAGCTTTTCCTGTAATAAACGCAACAGGATATGCACCTATTAGTTTACAGAAATCAACCAATAAGACACAACGAATGTTGATGGCGATAAATGCTTCAAAATTAGCGGCATACGCAGAATTAGCAGAGCAAGTTTATGGTCAACAGATCAATAGTTCTACCACCATGGCTGATTTGTTAATAAATGATCAGTCGTTAAATGCGTCGGTTAAAGGGGTGATTCGAGGAGCAAAAGTTGTTAAAAGTTACCCTGTTGGCGATACCTATGCGACCGAATTAACGTTAGACTTTAAAGACGTTTATGATATTTACCAATCGATGAAACGCGATCGTACTATTAAATCTGTTAATTATTTTTAATTTTTTGATTTAAATGGTATTTTTTAGTTTTGTAATTCTTCGCTCAAAAATTTTTAGATCACCTGTCATTGAATTTATTTCAGCATCTTGAGTTGCTTTGCTGAGATACAGACCTTCGTCAGCATGACAGTGTCGGTTACGTAACAATATAGACGTGGTGTGACGTAGGCGTGACTTCAGTCGCGCTAATTAATTAACTAACAACTAACCGACAATATTTGCAACTATCCTGAACAAGCTGTATAGGCAGGTAATATTTTGTTTTTGTGTTTGATCTGTCGGGTTAGGCTTTGATACCAATAGAGCGAATGTTGATGTTGGTTAGACCTTTTTTATCATAGGTCATTGAGTTGTTGGCGATACTTTTTTGTAACATACCTTTGAAACGGTGAATGGCTATTTGACTATTGTTGATGATTTGACCATTGATCTCGTTTTGTTTTTTACAGTCATTTAATAATTGGGTGATATGACTTATTTGTTTTGAAAAAAGTGCATCTTTTTTTAACTCAGTCAGTGTTGCATGTTGAGTTATCGACTGATCAAGTTGATTAATACCGGTTAGTAACTTTTCTTTTTTCGTGGCTTGCTGCTCTAAAAGTGTTAACTCACGTTTTTTTAATATATCGAGTTCGTTGCACAGCAATTCGTACAGTTTAGTTAATTCTGTCTCTTGTAAATTAAGTAATTCAGCAACCTCGGCAGCAATCATAAACAGCCTTAAAACAAGCCAAATTCAAAATTAGCCATATTTTTTGCTAATTTTTCTGCATCAACCTTATAACCGCCAGCCATAATTGCTTTTTTTATCTCAGCAATTTTTTTCTGATCAAGAACTGGTGCATCGCTGGATTTTTTTTGCAGGTCACGTAATTGTTTTGCTTGAGGTGTGAGAGAAACAGAATCTTGACCAGCATACTTAACTTGCTCAGATTTAACTGCCGTTTGATTTACTTGCTGTTTCACTTGAGCTTGCTGAGCTACTTTTTGGTTCGATACTTGATTGGTATTATTCAAGTTATTGATATTTATAGCCATAATATTTTCCTGCTGGCAATCTTGCTACTATCTAAATTGTTATCGGCAATTTTGCTGAAAACTTAAACAAAATCATAAATTAATTTCAACTCGATTTGATGTTGTTATTTGTGCTGAAATAGTTCTGCCTGAGCGACTATTCTTAACGGTTATAAATTGCCCTAACGTACCATTAGCTAGTGCAATCCCTTTTGTTTGAATGGTCAAACTGGCAGAATTAGCCTTAATATTAACGCTTTCTCCTTTACAAACCAAACAAATATTTTTTTTAGTGACGATCTTTCCTTTTGAGATTGCTTTAATCGCCTTGGTACCGAGTAAATTTGTTAGTTTTTGATAATATTCACTACGAATTTTTAGTGTATCCCTTTGGATCACTTCAATATTAGTGGTGTCTAAAGTCGAACCTTTAGCAATATAGTTCTTTGCAATAATAATAGGTATGGTAATAGTTATTCTTGCGGATAGATAAATTCGCCAAGGTGTGGAATTTTCACAGCTTATTTTAATGTTTACGTTTCTACTGTTACGCTTTTCAGGTATATTCACTACTAAT
The DNA here is from genome assembly GCA_964629005.1 of uncultured Pseudoalteromonadaceae bacterium. Taxonomy (GTDB): domain Bacteria; phylum Pseudomonadota; class Gammaproteobacteria; order Enterobacterales; family Alteromonadaceae. The sequence goes on from CAZVPC010000201.1 coordinate 2,759, forward strand.
GGCTGGTCACACTGTTTTAAGTCGATCCTTGGATCAATGGGTGTTACTGAAATATTTAACTGACCTTCAGTGGGCAGTTCGGTATGCTGTGTTAGATAAGTTTTAGCTAAGTTTTCAATGTAAGCATGATCTAATTCAGCCGACAAGCTTGGTAATGAATTGAACATTGAAAGCCAAGAAAATGACAGAAATAACGTTAACTTGCGCATAATTTAATGACTTATTGTTTAAGTTAATTAAAATACTCGTCTATGCTTAAGGTAGCAGACGAAGTTCGCTTAATTTTGACTGTCAATTTTAAGACAGCTAACTAAGTTATTATACAAACAATCAAGAATTATGCCTCTTTGCAAATTATGATAAAAAAGCGGTATGTTCTCTAACGAGGTTGATATGGCAGGTATTTTAGATTCGGTTAATCAACGTACTCAACTGGTTGGACAAAACCGGCTTGAGTTACTTTTATTTAAGTTAGTTGGTCGACAGCGATTTGGTATTAATGTGTTTAAAGTACGGGAAGTGCTGCAATGTCCAAGATTAACTATTTTACCTGGACAAGATACTTACATTAAAGGGGTTGCGCATATTCGTGGGCAAACAATTTCGGTGATTGATTTAAGTAAAGCAACTGGTGGCCCCGAGATTGTGCAAACGGCGGATAGTTTTATTATTATTGCTGAATATAATCGTAGTGTGCAAGGTTTTTTGGTTGGTGGAGTAGAACGCATAATTAATATGCGCTGGAAAGATATTTTACCCCCCCCAGAAGGTGCGGGAAAAACTAGTTATTTAACTGCGGTGACTGAAATTGAAGGTGAAATGGTTTCAATTTTAGATGTTGAAAAAATATTAAATGAAATTAATCCTGTATCAACTGATTTAAGTGAAGATGTTATTGATACCCATGTGGGTGAAAGTTTGGGTGATCGTTTAGTTATGATTGCTGATGATTCTACAGTTGCTCGAAATCAAGTTAAAAGAGCTCTAGAGCCGCTGGGAATTAATATGATTTTAGCTAAAAATGGTCAAGATGCTCTAGACCAATTAATTGCCATTGACGCGGAATGCGAAAACAGCCTTTATGAAAAAGTGGCGTTGCTTATTTCTGATATTGAAATGCCGGAAATGGATGGCTACACTTTAACGGCTGAAGTTAAAGCGAATGAACGTATGCGAGCTGTGCCGGTAATTTTGCATACCTCATTAAGCGGCGTATTTAATAATGCGATGGTTGAAAAAGTAGGCGCCGAAGATTTTATTCCCAAGTTTCATCCGGATGAACTGGCAACTGCGGTGAAAAAATGGCTGAAAATGAGTGAATAAACATAATATTTTTATTTTAAATTAATAAGTTACAATAAGTGAAGGTATAAAATTAGTGTCACCAAGACAACTCGACGATAGCAGCTATCAACAATTCCGAATATTTTTAGAACAACAGTGCGGTATTGTTTTAGGTGAAAATAAGCAGTACCTAGTTAAAAGTCGTTTAGCACCGTTAATGTCAAAGTTTGATGTAAACTCACTTGGGGATTTAGTGTCAAGAACGTTAAGCCCAATCGAGCGGCAATTACGTGCCGCTGTGATTGATGCGATGACCACTAATGAAACCCTATGGTTTCGTGATGAATATCCTTTTGCGTTATTACAAAATAAAATTTTGCCTGAGTTCGCTGCGCGACGCGTTGCAGTTAAAATTTGGTCGGCAGCAAGTTCTTCAGGGCAAGAACCCTACTCAATAGCAATGTCTATATTAGAATATCAACAAAAAAATCCAGGAAAACTGTCATCTGGAGCGCAAATTGTCGGTACTGATATCTCAGAAACTATGCTTGAGCATTGTAAATATGGTCATTATGATCGTTTGGCTATAGCCCGAGGTCTTTCAACACAAAGAAAGCAAGCATTTTTTGAAGCGGGAGATAATGGTATGTTAAAACTTAAAACGGTTGTTAAGCGCATGGTTAATTTTAGGCATTTAAATTTATTAAACAGTTATAGTTTGATCGGCCGCTACGATATCGTGTTTTGTCGTAACGTGTTAATTTATTTTTCACCTGAGATCAAACGAAAAATAATTGCCCAAATTCATGGCGTATTAAACCCTAACGGTTATTTGTTTTTAGGGGCATCAGAGTCTTTATCAGGGATAAATAAAGATTTTAATATGCTGCGTTGTAACCCCGGAATTGTGTACCAAAAGAAATAATCCACTATTTACCTATTTACCTATTTACCTATTTA
>CAZVPC010000202.1:0-3563 GCA_964629005.1 uncultured Pseudoalteromonadaceae bacterium
CTGAATTGTATTAGTTTTTACCGCGGTACCGCAAACACCAGTACCAACAGGAATGCGAATACAGGCTATTTTACCTTGAAAAGGTCCCAGCACTAGTTCATTGTTAATAACACGGTAAAAGCCCACCCAATTAACGTCATCTAAATGTTCAAATAATAATGCACTAATATTTGCCATGTTAGCAATCAAATCGCTTTCATCACTAATTAATGACTGTACTTGTTCATTAAGCTGACGATAAAATTCGCTTTTACTCATTAAGAAAATTCTTATTAAAGATGATTAATTGAACATCATTTAATCAAAACAAATCATCATCATTGAAAAGCGCTTAACATACCTTGAATGAGGCAGAAATTAAAGCATTATTGCCAAGGATAATCGCCATTTGACCTATTTTGTCTTAATTACGCTTTATTAAAACAAAATATGTGGTAAATTTACACAGCAAACATTAAGGAGCAAGTGCAAAAGTGACTAAAACTTCAGCGGTAACTTGTTGTATTCCTACTTGAGAAGAATGCATAACTGCACGACTACTTTCCATACTCATTGCCTGCATCCGAGCCGAGGTGTTATGAGAAATTTCTTTCAAATAAATAAGTTTCCCCAAATTAACATTAGCTTGTTGAGCAACTTTCAACGCTTTTTGTTTGGCATTTAAAATCGCTCCAGATAACGCTCTTTGATAGAGCGTATTTATATTAGATACCGACATTGATAACGAAGATACGTTGGTAACACCAATTTTTACTATTTGATCGAGTAAACGATCATAGTTTTCAATATTTTTTAAATTAAGGGTTATCTGCCTACGAACTTCAAATACCTGAATGTTACTTTGTTGACGACTATTAACTGGCTCTCGCATATAAACTTCACCGTGTTGACCATTTGCGAAAGTTTGATTAACTTCAACTCCAGAAACGGTTACCGATGATGGTTGATAAATAGGATACAAACTCACTCGCGCTGATCGAATATCAGCCGCGTCTATTCCCATTTTTTTAGCCGCATTAACCACTAAGTTAGTTTTGTGATCAACAATAATCTTAGTTTTACTAGCACTAATACCCCGTTCAACGATAGCAACAGACAATGAAAATCGGTCAGCAACTACCGACAATGCAGCGTTACCTCTTACTTCAATCCCCTTAGGTTGATCATAAGCATTGCTAGCAAAGGTTAAAAATAGCGTAATAAAAAATAATGGGATTAATACATTTTTATTCATCGTCTGTCCTTGTAATTTAGCTCTGCTTACTTTAACACCTAAAAAAGCTTAACTTAAAGTAATAAAATGTAAAAAAGCCTGAGTGATAAACTCAGGCTTTAAATCTCGTTATTCTGATACACTATATTTCGTCATCCTGACGCAGGTCAGGATCTACTCACTAACACTAAATAAATATGCCATTAAAAACTATCCGCTGGAATACGCACCCAACCTTCCATTAATACACGAGCACTGCGACTCATGGTTACTTTGTTAACTGTCCAATGCTCGTTTACAAGCTCTGCTTGCGCGCCAACTTTGAGTATGCCAGACGGATGACCAAACGTTACGCTATTTAATTCGCCAGCGCCCGCAGCAATGTTAACCAAAGTATTGGGTATAGCTGCTGCCGTACCAATAGCCACGGCAGCGGTACCCATCATCGCATGATGTAATTTACCCATTGATAATGCTCGTACATGTAAGTCGATGGCCGTTGCAGCAATACTTTTACCGCTAGAAGAAACATAATTTTGTGCTGGTGATACAAATGCCACTTTGGGCGTATGTTGCCTTGTAGCCGCTTCACTAATATCGTTAATTAAACCCATTTTTAGCGCACCATAAGCCCGTATAGTTTCAAATTTGGCTAATGCCACCTCATCGCTATTAATCGCCCCTTGTAACTCAGTGCCGCTATAACCTAATTCATCTGCATTTAAAAAAATAGTTGGAATACCTGCGCTGATCATCGTCGCTTTAAAGCGACCAACGCCAGGCACATCAAGTAAGTCAACTACATTACCGGTAGGAAACATCGCTTCGGTGGGATCAACGGGTTTAACAAAATCAACTTGCACTTCTGCCGCAGGAAAAGTTACTCCATCGAGCTCAAAACCACCCGTTTCTTGTACTTCGCCGTGTGTTATTGGTACATGAGCAATAATGGTTTTTTTAATATTAGCTTGCCAAATTCTTACTTGGCAGACGCCATTTTCAGCAATTCGCTTAACATCAACTAAACCAGAGTTAATGGCAAACGAGCCAACTGCTGCGGTTAAATTACCACAATTACCACTCCAATCAACAAACGCTTTATCAATAGCCACTTGGCCAAATAAATAATCAACATCGTGATCTGCTTTGCTGCTTTTTGATAAAATAACGGTTTTGCTAGTGCTTGAAGTCGCACCGCCCATGCCATCAGTTTGTTTACCATAAGGATCTGGACTACCTATAACACGTAGCAATAATGCATCGCGTGCTGCGCCCGCCACCTGACATGACTCGGGTAGATCAGTTAAATTAAAAAACACCCCTTTTGAAGTACCACCACGCATATAAGTCGCGGGGATTTTTACTTGAGGTAAAAAAGCTTGGGTTAAGTGTTTTTGAGAAAGATCAGACATCAAATTTCACCTTGATTAAATGAGTCGCGGTGCTAACCGCAAAAATTATTTGTGCATCAATGCGCAAATAAATTAAAAACTGCGCGAGTAAACTCCCGCCTACGTTATATCGTAGACGGGGCTTCAGCCGCGCTTTTTTTACTCTTGCCTATGTGTTTGTCGATTCTAAAAAATCTTGCGCGAATTTTTGCAACACCCCACCCGCATTGTAGATAGACACCTCTTCTGCGGTATCTAAACGACACTTCACCGCAATATTGATACTTTCACCATTTGTGCGTGTCATAATTACCGTCATCGCAGCGCTAGGTGCGGGAATACCAGCAACATCATAGGTTTCTGTACCATCAATATGATAACTATGGCGTGTTTCATCATTAATGAACTCAAGCGGTAATACGCCCATACCCACTAAGTTAGTGCGATGAATACGTTCAAACCCTTCGGCAACAATGACTTCAACACCCGCTAAACGCACACCTTTTGCCGCCCAATCACGCGATGAACCCTGACCATAATCAGCGCCCGCAATAATGATCAACGGCTGTTTACGCTCCATATATGTTTCAATGGCTTCCCACATGCGTTTTACTTCACCTTCAGGTTCAACACGTGCTAACGAGCCTTGAATAACTTCACCGTTTTCGCTATTACCTTCACGCACCATTTCATTAAACAGTTTGGGGTTAGCAAACGTTGCACGCTGTGCAGTTAAGTGATCGCCACGGTGTGTCGCGTAAGAGTTAAAATCAACTTCGGGTAAGCCCATTTTATGCAAATAAGCTCCCGCAGCACTATCAAGCATAATGGCGTTTGATGGCGATAAATGATCGGTGGTAATATTATCACCCAATACGGCTAACGGACGCATGCCTTTCATGGTGCGCTCACCCGCTAGTGCTCCATCCCAATAAGGAGGACGACGTATATAAGTACTT
>CAZVPC010000202.1:3663-4989 GCA_964629005.1 uncultured Pseudoalteromonadaceae bacterium
TTACGTGTTAAACCCAACTTATTAGCATTACGTGCAATTAAACCCGCCGCCACAACATTACGCGGATTAGAAGTATTAGTACAACTGGTAATAGCCGCGATAATACAAGCACCATCGGGCATTTTGCCTTTTTCACTTTCGCTAAGATAATCGCCACTGATCCCTTTTTCAGCTAAATCTGCAGTAGCCACACGGCGATGCGGATTTGACGGGCCAGCAATATTGCGACCCACGCTTGATAAATCAAACGTTAATACGCGTTCATATTCAGCATCAACTAAATCATCAGCCCAAAGTCCAGCGGCTTTGGCATAAGTTTCAACCAATTTAACTTGTTGATCATCACGACCCGTTAACCTTAAATAATCGATAGTTTTTTCATCGATATAAAACATCCCCGCAGAGGCGCCAAATTCAGGGGTCATATTAGAGATAGTTGCTCTATCGCCCAGTGTAAGTGCCGCTGCACCTTCGCCAAAAAATTCAAGATAGGTAGAGACTACTTTTTCATTGCGTAAAAATTCGGTGATCGCCAACACAATATCGGTAGCAGTAATGCCCGCTTGACGTTTACCAATAAGTTTAACACCAACAATATCGGGTAAACGCATATAAGAGGCACGACCTAACATTACACTTTCAGCCTCTAAACCACCAACCCCCACGGCAATAACCCCTAAGGCATCAACATGCGGTGTATGGCTGTCGGTACCAACTAAGGTATCAGGAAAAGCGACCCCGTCACGCGCATGAATAACGGGTGACATTTTTTCCAAGTTAATTTGATGCATTATGCCGTTACCGGGCTGAATAACATCAATATTTTCAAAGGCCGTTTTGGTCCAATTAATAAAGTGGAACCGGTCTTCATTGCGTCTATCTTCAATGGCGCGGTTTTTTTCAAACGCATCTTTTTCAAACCCCGCATGCTCAACAGCAAGTGAGTGATCAACAATCAACTGTGTTGGCACAACTGGGTTTACTTTGGCAGGATCGCCACCTGCGTCGCTAATCGTATCACGCAAACCGGCTAAATCAACTAATGCGGTTTGCCCTAAAATGTCATGACAAACTACACGCGCAGGAAACCACGGAAAATCAAGATCACGTTTGCGTTCAATTAACTGTTTAAGTGAGTCGGTTAATTTTTCAGGTGCGCAACGACGCACTAAATTTTCAGCTAAAACTCGTGATGTGTATGGCAGTGTTGCATAAGCGCCTGCGGCGATAGCATCAATAGCAGCACGGGTGTCAAAATAGTCTAGCTGAGTACCCGCTAGCGGTTTACGGTATTGGTAATTCATAATGTTGCTCATTTTATAAATG
>CAZVPC010000203.1:0-4979 GCA_964629005.1 uncultured Pseudoalteromonadaceae bacterium
TTGGCAATTTTTCCTACGTATAAAGTAGATCACCTAATTAATGAAACTGGTATGAAACCGTCTTCCTGAATATGACTAGTGTTTAAACTCCGTCATCGTGATAATATTTACTGCTTGGTATTTCATCATCCTGACGAAGGTCGATGAAGTCAGAAGCTTAGTATACAAACGCTAAGCGACCACAATCTTTAAGAAAATATATGATCACAAACCTTAAAATAACCCATGTTGAAATATTCGACATTCATTGCCCTAAACGACCTGCGTGGAATCCGGTATTTATTCGCATTCATACTGACCAAGGCATTAGTGGCGTTGGTGAAGCAGGGCTCGCTTATGATTGGGGACACAGCGCGGCGGCAGCGCTATTAAAAGAAATAACAGAAGCAATGTTGATCGGTTTTAATCCATTTAATACCGAACTTTTATGGACACGCATGTTACGAGAAAGTTTTTGGGGCTTAGGTGGCGGCCCAGTAATTTATTCGGCAATGAGCGCCATTGATACCGCGCTTTGGGATATTAAAGCCAAAGCTTTAGGTGTACCTGTTTATCAATTATTAGGCGGAAAAGTTAATGACAAATTACGAACTTATGCCAGCCAATTACAATTTGATTGGGATAAAGAGGTCACTAAACTTATTCACCCCGATGAATATGCTCAAGCAGCACTAAAGGCCATTGCCCAAGGTTATGATGCGGTAAAAGTCGACCCCATTGTTTATAACCTAAATGGCAGCTCGTCGTTTGATCGCACTAAGTTATTTACCAAAGCACAAATGAGGCTTTTTGGTGATAGATTACGTGCCATTCGCACTGCGGTAGGTGAAGATGTTGATATTATTTTTGAATCGCACTCGTTAATGGGTGCAGCTAGTGCGATTCAAATGGGTGAAGTGGTTGTCGAAGTCGGCTGCATGATGTACGAAGAGCCGGTTAATTATCTTAATTCAAACGTGCATAAAAAAGTAGCCGATAACGTTAAAGTGCCTATTGCAGGCGGTGAACGTTTGTATCATCGCTGGGATGTTCGTCCTTATTTTGAAGATCAATCAATTGATGTGTTGCAGCCAGATATTGGCTTGTGTGGCGGTTTTACCGAAGCGAAAAAAGTCTGTGATTATGCTGATATTTACGATATTCATATTCAAGCCCATGTATGTGGTGGGCCGGTCGCAACTGCGGCGTCGTTACATTTAGAAACTGCTATTCCAAACTTTTTAATCCATGAGCATCATACTTACGCCATAAAAGAATGGAATCGTGAATTGTGTTTACAAGATCCACAGCCTGTTGATGGTTTTTTTCAAGTGACTGAAGTACCGGGTTTAGGTATTGAATTAAATGACGCGGTAGTGATGAAATCACCACATGTGGTGGTGAAATAATTAGCATAAAGATAAGGAAACAGTATGAAAAGTTCATTAGAATTGAAAATTATTCCGGTGATCCAAGTAGCTGTCGCGGCAGTACTGATGTTTATTGTTGCGCAATTATTTCCCGTATCGGCAGGATTACTAGCGGTAAGATGGTTTATTTGGGGAATTTTTGTCGCCATTGGTTTATTGTTTGGTATTATGGGGATCTTCTCTTTTCGCCACGCAAAAACGACCGTTAATCCCACAAAACCAACCGAAGCCACCTCATTAGTCAGTTCAGGTATTTACCAAGTAACCCGCAATCCCATGTATGTTGGTTTAGTTTTTCTATTAATCGCATGGTCGGCATGGTTAGCCAGTTTAGCTAGCAGCGCAATCATTATTATTTTTATGATTTACATGACTCGGTTTCAAATAATGCCCGAAGAACGAGCATTAACTGAATTGTTTGGTGACCAATATGGCAACTATTGCCAGCGTGTGCGTCGATGGCTGTAAAACTAAAAGTTGCTCAACTAAACAACTTTTTACGTACCATTAAACGATAATCTTTAGGGGTTAAATTTAGATTTTTTTTAAACAGTCGAGTTAAATAGCCTTGATCTTGATAACCAATATGATAAGCAATATCCTGAATAGTTAAATTAGTTGAGGCAAGTAACTCTTTCGCCGTTTCAATTTTTAACTGTTGCCAATATTGGATTGCTTGAGTACCTGTCGCAACTTTAAAACGACGCGTTAAGGTACGACAGCTGATGCCAAATTGCCCAGCTAATTCAGCTAAAGTGGTCGAAGCACTCAGGTTGTTTTTCATCCAAAACTGAATTTGGGCAACCAACTCATCGGGATGCCGATCAACTGCACTTTCCAAATAACGCTGCTCTGCATACGGTTTACGAATTTCATGGGAAAAATTTAATTGCACTTGTTGTGCAACGCTGCGACCAAAAATTTGTTCAATTAAATAGACGATAATATCAGCTAAAGCATTTAAACTAGCCGCACAATAAATGCGTTCCGATTGGGTAATAAAAAAATCAGGTTTTAGCTCAACCAACGGATAATTTTTTTGAAACTGTTTAACATAATGCCAATGTGTGGTCGCAGGATGATGGTTTAACAACCCCGATTCAGCCATAAAACAGACCCCTGTACCGCCACCGATTAACGTTGCACCTTGTTGCCAAATATCATGTAACCACGCAATAGTTTTTGGGTGTTTGCGTAATAAAGGGCGAGGATTACGCCAAAGACTTGGAATAAACGCAAAATCAGGCAGTTGTGCTTGAGCAATGTCGGCTTCAGGTTTCAGCTTTATCAGCGCTCGTGTTGAAACGGCACTTAAGGTTTCTGCAACCAGTTGAATAGTTAAGCGCGGATTTTCTTTATTTTGTTTAAGCGCGAGTGCTTCGCCAGCACGTAACATTTCTACCGGTAAACTCACGCTAGTAGCAAGCATATCATCGTATAAAAGCAGTGCAATTTTTATTTGTTTACTATTTTTGTTCGCCATTCTTACTATCTATCTTTAGTATTAACGTCAGATTGACCTTTATAGCATGTTTTTTGTCTGTTATGACCAATTATTATAACATTAATAACCCTAGAATAAGAAAGATAAGTTTCACTCTTTTTTCAAAAGGTCTGCCATGACTACTTTACCTTTAATTATCGGCATGGGTGGTATTAATGCTTCCGGTCGTACTTCTTTTCACCAAGGTTTTCGCCGTATTGTTATTAATAAATTAACCGAACAAGCTCGACAAGAAACCTTCGTTGGCTTAGCCACATTAATGAACCTTGTCCATTTTAATGCGGGTAAATTAGTTGATGAAAAAGGCAGTGTTATTGAAAAAAAAGAAATCGAAGCAAAATTTGGTCAGCAAATTTTAGCAGGCACTTTGATCCGTAAAATAGAAAAAAATCATTTTGATCCCGATGCAACCCATTGGCATCAAAGAATGAATGTCAATTCAAGCGACAGCAATATTTGTTTTGAATTAACAAGCAAAGAATTGCCCAAACCCGTACCTAATTCTTGGTTATTAACACCATTAAGCAATGGTAAAGTTAAGGTGGAAATTCCCGATAGTTTAGTGATCAAACACGACTCCTATCGTGACAATCCAATCAAAGCGGCAGGACAATTTCCCACTGGATTTGAACCCGCAAATTTATATAACAGTCGTTTTCAGCCTCGCGGTTTACAAGCGACTATTTTTGCGGCTACCGATGCGATTCGCTCAACCGGTATTGAATGGGAAACTATTTTAGCAAAAATCAGTCCCGACCAAGTTGGTACTTACTCCGCCTCAGTTGTTGGTCAAGCGCAAAGTGAAGGTTTAGGTGGCATGATCAGAAATAGGCTCCAAGGTGATAGAGTCAGTTCGAAAAATCTCGCACTGGGTTTAAATACCATGTCAACCGACTTTATTAACGCTTATGTAACCGGCAATGTGGGCACTACTTTATCTTCCTCTGGTGCGTGCGCTACATTTCTTTATAATTTAAAATCTGCCGTACAAGACATGCAAGCAGGTCGCATTAAAGTGGCGATTGTCGGTAGTGCCGAAGCACCTATTACTCCTGAAATTGTTGAAGGCTTTGGTAACATGAGTGCGTTAGCCAACGAAGAAGGGTTGAAAAAACTTGATGGTAGTCATACGGCAAATCATCGCCGGACTAGTCGTCCTTTTGGTGAAAACTGTGGTTTTACTATTGGTGAAGGCGCACAATTTGTGGTGTTAATGGCGGATGATTTGGTCATAGAAATGGGCGCAAAAGTACTCGCGTCAGTCGCTGATGTTTTTGTAAATGCCGATGGCTATAAAAAATCAATTACCGCCCCCGGCCCCGGTAATTACATCACCATGGCAAAATCAGTGGCACTAGCACAACAAGTTTTAGGCGTTGAGTCGGTACAACAACGCAGCTTTATTTTAGCGCACGGTTCAAGTACACCACAAAACCGCATCACTGAATCGCTTATTTATGACAAAATTGCCACCAGTTTTAATATTAACAACTGGCCTGTTGCCGCTCCTAAAGCTTTTGTAGGCCATACCATTGGCCCCGCTAGTGGTGATCAAATGGCGATGGCATTAGGCATATTTAGTCATCACATCATGCCCGGCATTACCACCATAGATAAAGTAGCCGATGATGTTTTTGATCAACATTTAAACATTGCCGTTGAACATTGGCAGTGCCCAGAAATGGACGTTGCCTTTATCAATTCGAAAGGCTTTGGTGGCAACAATGCTACCGCAACGGTATTTTCACCATCAATTAGCTTAAAAATGCTCGCCAAACGTTATGACCAGCAAACCATGACAAACTACCAAGAAAAATTAATTAAGGTAGAAGCGGCTCAACAAGTTTATCGTGATAATGCCAATAATGGACAATTTGATATTATTTATAAATTTGGTCAAAATTTAGTGGATGAAAATAACATTACTATCAGCCAAAATGAGATAAAAATACCTGAATTTAAACACGTTATTAGTTTACCAAACGAAAATCCATTTAATGATATGGTGTAGTTAATACCAATCTCACTAAATATGTGCTCATTTCTACTTGTTAAAATCACCAACT
>CAZVPC010000204.1:0-4810 GCA_964629005.1 uncultured Pseudoalteromonadaceae bacterium
ATAAATTGTTGTGTCTAAAATCGGTCAAATTCATTTTAAAAAATATATTTTTGACAAATTCCGCGCATTTTACGCCGAAGCTAAGCACTCGTCTAGTAAATAAGTAAAAAAGAGATGTTTTTATAGTTTTTTAAACCAAACGGTCAAAAAACATAGTTATCTTATTTTAGCCCTAAGACGTCTTGCATAGTATAGTAACCCGATTTAGCCTCAGCTAACCATATAGCTGCTCGCATTGCGCCTGATGCAAAGGTCATTCGTGAACTCGCCTTATGAGTTATTTCAAGTCGTTCACCTAAGTCAGCAAAAAATACTGTATGTTCACCAACAATATCACCCGCTCTTACGGTAGCAAAACCAATGGTGTCTTGTTTGCGCTCAGCCAAACCGTCATCAAGTAACCCTTCACGACCGTAAACAGCACATTTTTTTAGATCTCGCCCTAAGGTTTCTGCGATAACTTGTCCCATTTTCATGGCAGTACCGGACGGAGCATCTTTTTTGAATCGATGGTGCGCTTCAAATATTTCTATATCAGTATAGTCACCAATGGCCTTGGCGGTTATTTCTAACAGCTTAAACATTAAATTAACGCCAACACTGGTATTAGGTGCTAAAATTACAGCAATATTTTTTCCTGCTTGTTCAATAAGTTGTACTTGTTGATCACTAAAACCTGTGGTACCTACAACTAAAGCTTTTTTATGCTGTTGACACCATTGCAAATTATTTAAAGTTGCTTCGATGCTGGTAAAGTCAATCAAAACATCAGCCGCAGATAAATCATTGATGTCAGTAACACTTTTTAAACCAATCGTGCCAATACCCGCAAGTTCCCCTAAATCAAAATCAATAAATGAAGAACTCGCACGCACACTACCACCAACCAAGGTGATATTTTCATGTTCTACTGCCGCTTGGATCAAATTACGTCCCATGCGACCACTGCAACCTAAAATAGCAACCTTAATTGTCATGTTATCCTACTGTTTCTAATAAATTCAAAGAAGAAGGTAATGTAATTATTGGATCATTTTCATGCGATATCACTTGAAATATTTTTAATTGCTGCTCATTTTTAATTAGATGATATAACGCGGCAAAGTCAGCGATAATTGCTTTCTTTTGATCAAAAAACTGCCAATGAATATTTACCGCAAAAATATTATCATTAATATCAGTAAAACTAGCGTTTGTAGCTTTAAATGTTTGTATACCTAAGTTATTAATACCGCGAAATATTTGTGCAAATTCTTGTTCTGCATCCACGATTGTTGACAGCAATACTAATCTATCAGGTGTGACTAATGTGCAAGGCAATTGATAACAAGTCAAAACATCTTTTATATTTTGGGCTTTAAACGCTTGCTGATAGTTATTAAACAATTGTTGTAATTGCTGCGACAACACCATAGATCACTCTTTTATAATTTTATTTCTATTATAAAAAAACCGAGAAAACTCGGTTTTTCTAAACTAAATAATTTCAAGTAACTCAACATCAAATACTAAGGTAGCATAAGGAGGAATAGCTCCTTGTGAGCCTTGTTCACCATAAGCTAAGTTATAAGGAATAGATAATTTCCATTTTGAGCCAACGGTCATTAATTGTAATGCTTCTGTCCAACCAGCAATTACGCCATTTACGGGGAATTCAGCCGGTTGACCGCGATCATAAGAGCTGTCAAAAATGCTACCGTCAGGTAAAGTACCATGGTAATGAACACGCACTGTACTGGCCGCCGTTGGTTTTTCACCATCACCGGTTGCTAATACTTCATATTGTAAACCTGACTCAGTTACCGTAACTTCATCACGTTCAGCATTCTCAGCTAAAAATTTCTCACCGTCTTTCGCTTTTACTTTGGCTGTCGCTTGCTCTTGCTCTTGTAATTTTTTAGAAATAACAGCAAAAGCTTCATTTAATAATTCATCAGTAACTTGACTTACATTACCAGCCAAAGCATCGGCTAAACCAGCTTGAACAGCACTTACGTCAAAATCGTCAAAAGGATTATTTTTTAATTGATCACCCAGTTGACGACCGACACCATAACTGACACGTTGTTCGATAGTTTCAAATTTATTTGTTGACATATTTTGATTATTCACATTTATAGGTTTAAAAATTGCGCGAAAGTTTAGCATATACTCATGATACTTCAAAATGTCTATTTCAGCATTTCGAGGTAACATGAGTATAAACAACCACTATTCTATAGTGCCTAATGGCGAGAAAATAATATGTTTATTTTCATCAAACCTTAACAATGCTGGTAGCTCATTTGATATTCCAGCTCATTTTCTCCCGTTACGATAAATCCCGCTCGTAAATATAATTGACGAGCGGGATTGTCGAGTAATACATTCAGCGTAATCGATAATTTCCGCTTAATTGCACGCTTAATTACGTCATTTAACACACGATAACCAATGCCTTTACCTTGAATTTTTGGCAATATTTGAAATTGTCGAATATGTAAACGCTCAGTAAACAAAGCTAATTTTAGCAATCCGATGGGTTTATTATTGAGTAAAATAATCTGTGAGTCATAAAAAAACTCTTTCACTCGCTCAAGATGTTGTTCTTCAGTTGAATGCACACCTGCCTTTTCAAGATGTTTAACCATCGTGATCTTTCTTAGTTGTAATAAAAAAGGTAAATCGGCAAGAGTTGCTTTACGATAACTTAAGATCACCGACATATATTTAACGTAAATTCTATATTCATACCGTAAATTCTACACAAATTTATTTATTTTGTTTGTCTTTTATGTGATAAAAATAATACCCTTATATAATTTTGTAACTCATTCAGGTATTTATGGAAAAATCGTGTTCCTTATTTATAGAAAAGTCGTCATCCTGAATTTATTTCAGGATCTATTAGCCAAAGATGCTGCATCAAGACACATAATCTATACACCACTTTGTTATTTTTAGCGTTTCAGCTAAACTAAACATCTAAAAATTAAAGCTCTGTTCCATCATATTGTTGTTTTGTTATTAATCTATTGATTGTAAAATTATTTTGTAGAAGGGGATTTATCCCCGAAAAGCACGCGATGCAGGTTTTTTGTTCCAGACAAAACCTAAGTACCCACATCCTTGTGGGCAAAAACCACGCCTACAATTTATCGTCATTAACAACAGTAAAAGTACAACAGCGCCAAACTTAATAATTCAACACTAGGTAATGGTATGCCCGCAATCGATAATCAGGCAAAAATTGAACAATTTAATGAGTTCTTTTCAATTGAATACGAATTTAGTGTCAATATAACTAAAATTTTTAATACACAACACATACCAAGCTATGAGCAATTTATTGAGCAAATGCCACTGCCTTTTAAAATGGCAACTGATGTTTCAACGTTAGATCAAGCCGCTTTACGACCCATTCAAGGTTTAAGCAATGTGGCAAGTCAATTAGTTGAATTTTTAAATTATCAAGCTCAAAAAATTGATTTACTCGTTGGCTACATACTTAGCCAACAAGATGAAGAACAACACCGTTATCAAGGCTTGAAATTTGGTGGTGGTGGTATTATTTTTTCATCAACCACGCCTTTTGAAATTGCAAACCTCTTAGAAATGAAAATATTTTTACTGCACGCAAATTGTGCCATTTATTGTTTAGGTGAAGTTATTAGTGTTAAACAAGTTGGCGATAACTTTCACCATCAAGTTATTTTTCATTATTTAAGAGCAGCAGATCGTGAAATTTTAGTACGAACCAGTTTACATGAACAATCAAAACAGCTACAAAATCTAGCCAAAAAACGCCATGAAGAATCAAGTGGTGAAACACCAGTATAGATCAGTTTAATGTCGATATATGGTTTGGATCAAATGATAGCCAAATTTTGTTTTAACAGGGCCATGCACTTTTAGTATAGCCTTTTTAAAAACAACATTATCAAACGCTTTAACCATTTGGCCAGGACGAAATTCTCCAAGATCACCGCCTTTTTTAGCCGATGAACAGTGTGAAAATTTTTTAGCCAGCTGTGCAAAATCGGCCCCTTTAGCTATTTTTTCTTTTAATTCTTGCGCTTGCTTTGCTGTTTTTACTAAAATATGTCGCGCACACGCTACTGCCATGATCATTCCTAAACTAAACCTTAAGTTGCATTTTGTTACATTGATTAACTAAAATAGAGCTTAATCAAGGTAATACTGTATCATTTTCTTGTTATAATTTCGAAATAAAGTTAACGTAAGCCATTACCTAGCAGGCTAACAATTAAGGGTTTTAAATGTCAAAAATCAAACACTTATTTAAAAAAAATCGCGAATGGGCAGCACAAATAAAAACTGAACAGCCTGACTTTTTCACCAAATTATCTCAACAACAAAAACCAGAATATTTGTGGATTGGTTGCTCTGATTCTCGCGTACCCGCAAATGATCTTTTAGGAATGGCGCCCGGTGAGGTTTTTGTTCACCGTAATATTGCTAACCAGGTTATTCACACTGATCTAAATTGTTTATCTGTTATCCATTTTGCGGTGGAAATATTAAAAGTTAAACACATTATTATTTGCGGTCATTATGGCTGTGGGGGTATTGGTGCGGCACTTGATGGTAAACAACATGGCTTAATTGATCATTGGTTACGCCATATCAAAGATGTTTACCGCTTTAATCAAGAACAATTAGACGCGGTTACTGATGAACAAGAAAAATACAATTTACTTTGTGAGTTAAATGTTATTGAACAAGTTGCCCATATATGTGACGCCAGTATGGTACAAAATGCATGGCAAAATGGTCAGGAGCTTTCGGTACATGGACTAGTTTATAAACT
>CAZVPC010000205.1:0-4719 GCA_964629005.1 uncultured Pseudoalteromonadaceae bacterium
ACGATAAAAACCTTTTACGGTTTTTTTTATAACTACCAGAGCTTTCGTAGCTCTAGTTAGACTAGCAATAATTAGACTAATTAAAAACTCAAATTTTAAAGTTTTTACATTAGTTAGTGACGGTTTCCTAACTTATCAGTTAAGATGGACTAATATGATAGTGAGTTGATTCACTTACTATTTAAAACTACATTATTCAGCATCAGGGAGAAGGCTTTTATGGAGCTACTTCGACGTTTTAGTTTTATTGTTCTACTTACAAGCCTTGTTAGTTGTGGAGGGGGGAGTTTAAGTAATGACAGTAGTGGTGGTGGGAATGGCACAAACATAGATCCCATTATCATTACTTTGGCGCTGTCTGATCAAAATGTAACGGGGCAAGCACCGATCATCGTTACGGCAATGGTAACGCAAGGTAGTACTGTCATTTCTGGTGCGGTAGTTACTTTTAGTGCAACTTTAGGTGCTTTTTCACCAAGTTCAGGTACCGCATTAACAAACAGTGCGGGTGTTGCAGCGATAACGTTAACGGCTGGCAATGTTCGTGGTGCGGGCACGGTTACTGCCGAGCTTTCTTCTGGGGAACGTAACGAAATAAGTTTTACTACCCAAGGTGATGATGTGGGTGTTGTTGGTGATATTAATATTGACGTTAGTCTTATTGATCCCTCAGGTAACGCTACTAATACCATAACGTCTTCAAAACCCGGTCGAGTTGTGGCAACAGTGAATGGTATATCTTCGCCGTTGATTGTCACTTTCACATCGACGGTTGGCAATATTCCCATTGCCACGGCGATAACCGATAGTAATAATCGCGCCCAAGTTGATATATTTGCAGGCAGTTCCCTAGGCGCTGGGGCAGTTACCGCAAAGATTGACAGTGGTGAAACGGGGCAAGCATTGTTGGTGGTTGGTTCATCAACAGTTACTATGGGCAGTGGCACGCCTTTTGTTGAAGGCTCGGCTGATATTAGCTTGGCGCAAATATCAGCGGGTGGTACGACCGTCGTCTCCGTGTCAATTATTGATGATCAAGGCGCATTATTTACCGAACCTGTGGATATCATCTTTTCATCACGCTGTACGAGTTCAACACCGGTCACGGCATTATTGAGTTCACCTATCACCACCTCAAATGGCACTGCAACGAGTACTTATTTAGCGAAAGGTTGTGTGGGGGATGATCAAATTAATGTTACTGCTAATGCGGGCGGGATCAACTTATCAGCCAGCGGGGTGGTTAATGTGTTACCTGCTAATGTTGGCAGTATTGAATTTGTTTCTTCATTACCTGAAAACATCGGCATTTTAGGCACAGGCGCTTTAGGGGGCTCTGAAAGTTCAATAATTAAATTTAAAGTATTAGACACTAACAGTAATCCCGTTAATAATCAGGTAGTTAATTTTGCATTGAATACAGATGTTGGTGGTATTCAACTTATTCCAACTAGTGCGACGACCAATAGTGAAGGTATAGTGCAAACGGTGGTTAACTCAGGAACGGTGGCGACTACGGTTAGAGTGCAAGCGTCTGTTGAGGGGAGTATCCCTTTGATTGCTTCGCAATCAAGTCTGTTGGTTATTTCAACGGGTGTTCCAGATCAAGATAGTTTTGATTTATCTGCTTCAATGTTAAATCCTGAGGGCTGGGATCTTAGTGGTACTGAGGTTGAAATAACGGCACGTTTGGCCGATGCTTTTAATAACCCAGTTCCCGATGGAACGGCGGTAAGTTTTACCACTGAAGGTGGTGCTATTGATCCATCGTGCGTTACCACTAATGGTGTTTGTTCGGTGTTTTGGCGTAGTCAATTTCCTCGTCCTGAAGGTCATGTGCTTCAGCATAAAACGGGTCAAAATTATGAACAAAGTAATAATCCTGATGTGGTGCACTTGCCTGAGGTTCAAAATAGTTTAGGGCAAAAGTATGGGGGTAGAGCAACGATTATTGCAACGGTTATTGGTGAAGAATCATTTCCAGATTTAAATGGTAATGGACGTTTTGATGCTAGTGAGATGATAGCCTTTTCAGGCAATAATATTAGTGGTTTACCCTATGATTTAAAAGAAGCTTTTGTTGATCATAATGAAGATGGATTTTATAATCCAAGTGAAGGCAATGATGTTAATAATAGTGGCGCGTTAGAAGAATTCATCGACTTTAATCGCAATGGTGCGTTCGACCAAAATGATGGCAAATACAATGGTGTGCTTTGTTCAATACCTGCTCATGCGGGCTGCTCTGCAAACAAATCATTAAATGTTCGTCGAAAACTCGTGTTAGTTATGTCGGGTAGCGTTGCGCAAACGGTTACTGTTTTACCCGCTAATGGTGCCGATATTATTATTAATGGTGAGGGCACAGCGAGTGCATCGGTGATCGTTGCTGACTTGCATAACCAACCCATGCCGTCGGGAACTACCGTTGAATTTACGCTTGCTGGTTCAGGGAGTATTGCCAGTAAAGCGACTTTTAGCTGGCCGAACGAAAATAAGAATGGTGGCCGAGCTTTTTCGGTGTCAATTAAAGGTGAAAAAGATAATCTTCCTAAAGAAGGTGATTTATTTATTACAATTACAACACCCAGTGAGGTAGCGGTAACTTACAGTGTTGCTCATATTATTATTCAATAAAAAAACGCGAGTTACTCAAAAATGCCACTTGATTTTAGGATCAAGTGGCATTTTAGTGTTAAGTTTTGCTACTTCTATCTTAGGTTTAATTAACGAGCCATTTCGTTAATTAAAAAAGCGGATATTTCTGCGGCAACGGCGAGGGTTTTATTGCAGCTTTTTGCACCCACGCCTGAACTGTCCGTAAAAGGCGCAATTTCCATCATATCAGCCCCCGTAATTGGGTAGTATTTGGCTAAGGTTGTTAATATTTCCATGGCATCGTCAGGAAACAAACCGTCAGGTTCGGGGGTGCCAGTAGCCGCAGCATAACTATCATCAATGGCATCAATATCAAAACTGACATAAAGTTCATCAATATTTTCATCTTTGAGTTGTGCTAAAATTCGTGCAACGATAACTTGAGCGCCTAATTCTCTTACTTCATGTGCCCAATGTTGCTTCACCCCAAAAGTATCTTCCCAATGTGCTTTGGATTTTCCTGTTGAACGAATACCGATTTGGATCAGATGATGGTTTTCATGTAAATCGTCTAAAATATGAGTACACCAAGAACCAAAACATAGGTCGATACCTAAACGTTCGGTTAATAAATCGGTATGCGCATCAAAATGAATGATCGCCGCCCGCTTTCCTTGAGCTTTTTTAGCTTGTAAATAAGTTTTAGTTAACGGGTAGCTTATTGAATGATCGCCACCGATAGCAAAAATACCTTTGTCAGGAAAGGTCGCGTAAAAGTCGTGTAAAACATCTTCAGTAATACTGAGTGGGCTGACCGTTAGTGGGCTATTTTTATCGTGATAAAGCGCTTTGCGACAACTTTTAATCGTTGCTTCATTTAAATATTTATCATGTAGCAAATGAGGGATCACTCGAATGTCACCCAAATCAAAGTTACTAAGTTGTGGATATTTTTTCAATAGGGTGGATCGTAAAAACAAAGGTCCCCAGTTAGCACCTCGTAAAATACCGCCACCACAATCAGAAGCGACACCTAAAATAACTGCTTTTGAGCTCTGAGGTAAATTTTCAAGCGATTTAAGCCATAGTTCATTAATACCATTGGTTTGTCCAAAAATAGTTTGATGGAGCTGCTCTTTGCGCTCTTTAGCGGTATTAACCGTATAAACACCATTTCCAGGAGGACACAAGCATTTTTCTAGTTTTGTTTTTAAGTTTGACCATGAACTTGACATAAGTAGTTCCTATGTTGATGAGTCGTTGCAAATAAAGTGATCTTGAACAAGATGTTACTATTTTTCTCCAATGAACTACTAAAGTTTTAGTAATAAAGCTTAAATATAAAATATTAACGCTTAATTTTTGTCGTAAAGTCGATTATGATTGCGCCGAGAAATTGGCGGCATTATAACGAAATTGTTCAGTATTGAACAATTTTTGCTTGTCAGCTTACTCATTTGCAGATATACCTAATAGTAATTTTATAAAAACGGGCATAAATAATAGCAATTATTACATTAATCAGCCGGCAGCTTGAAAGATCGTTTGGGTGTTTAGCGTTAGAACATAGATTTTCTGATGCGAAGTATTGTTATTAGAATTGTAGGAAGTAAAAACAAATATGGCAAAAAATCTAGTTATTGTCGAATCCCCTGCCAAAGCAAAGACAATCAATAAATATTTAGGTAAAGACTACGTGGTTAAATCGAGCGTTGGTCATATTAGAGATTTGCCTACCAGTAGCACAGGTAAAAAAGCCGCGACTAAATCGCCCGCTGAAGTGCGCAAAATGGCGCCAGAGGCTAAGGCTAAATATAAAGCTAAACGAGACAAAATAGCGTTAGTTAATCGCATGGGTATTGATCCTGAACACGGTTGGGAAGCAAATTACCAAATTTTACCGGGTAAAGAAAAAGTTGTTGCAGAATTAAAAAAATTAGCTGATGCCTCTGAGCATGTTTATCTCGCAACCGATTTGGATCGCGAGGGAGAAGCAATTGCATGGCACTTAAAAGAAATTATTGGCGGTGAAGACGAACGCTTTAGTCGCGTGGTGTTTAATGAAATCACCGAAAACTCGATTAAAAGTGCTTTTGCCCAGCCAACAGAATTAAGCATTCC
>CAZVPC010000206.1:0-4714 GCA_964629005.1 uncultured Pseudoalteromonadaceae bacterium
TGACAGCAGCTCTTTATAAAAAGATGCTGACCTACATTTAACGTCATAATATACCTCTCTTCGCATAGCGAATTTGAGCTAAAGCGAAAAGCCTTGGTGCGGGGTAGTTAATTATCTTTGCTCCGGTGGTAGGTAACCTGGGATCTTGGTCAGTTCAAAATTATCAATTTGACTAGGTAATAAATATTTATCAGCAAACTGTAAATAAACTTTTTGGTCGATAAAAACATCAAATAATTCAGCATCGATATGTTTGTCTAATTTCATCCACCCCATAATTTTTAACGTCTCTGATAAAGTTTTCGCTGGTTTATAAGGTCTGTCGGCTGCGGTGAGTGCTTCAAAAATATCAGCAATCGCCATCATTCGAGCAGGAATAGACATTTGTTCTCGTGTTAATCCTTTAGGATAACCGGTGCCATCCATTTTTTCATGGTGGCCACAAGCATATTCAGGTACTCGTTTTAAATGTTTGGGGAAACGCATAGACTCTAACATTTCAACGGTTATGTCCATGTGACCATTAATAATAATACGTTCTTCGGCAGTTAATGTACCGCGTTCAATGGTTAAGTTATATAACTCGTTTTCAGTTAATAACATTTGATCCTGACCCGCTATAGTTATCGGGTACTGTTTTGCAATATGGTGAACTCGAGCTATTTTTTCTTGATCAAAAAACTCGCCGCCTTTGTTTGCTAAACAAATAAAATTTCGATCTTCATTGAGTTGGTTAAGTTGAATGGTTTTTTCTTGATCATTAAGTTGCGCATTGGTGCTGATATCACGAGCAGCAATCTCAAATTTTGCTTCAACAAGTTCGATGCGATCAAAAATTGTTTCTAGCTTAGTTGACTTGTCCATCACATGTTCAGGTGTGGCAACTTTGCCACAATCATGTAGCCAAGCCGCAACCCCTAGTTCATGAAAATCGTCATTTTTCATCGAAAAATTTTGTAGTGGACCATGATCAATTTCATCACACGCTTGGGCTAACATCATAGTGATTTCTGGTACTCGTCGGCAATGGCCACCGGTATAAGGAGATTTTTTATCAATGGCTTTGGCGATAAGTTTTGAAAAGGAACTGAATAAGTTTTCCATATCATCAATAAGCTGTTTATTGGTGATCACCACCGCGGCAAGTGACGATAAGGCATAAACTAGTTTTTGTATATCAGCACTAAAAGCTATTACTACGCCGAGTTCATCTTTGGCATTAATGAGTTGTAAAACACCATTTAATTCATTTAAGTGATCGGTCATCGGTAAGGTTAATACCGATTGGGTTCGATAGCCTGTACGTTCATCCATTTGTCTTGCCGCATTAGTATCTATATCACTGTCTTGATATGCATCTTTGATATTAATAATATCACCCGTTGCTGCTGCTATTGCAACCATCGCTTTGTCGTTGATTTTATGGTTGATATAAATTGGAATATTAGGGAACTTTATCTCTTTCCCCGTGGTTCCCCCTAAATGTAAATGAAGTGAATCGTTAATAATGGTTTCAAATTTCAACTCATTTTTATCATTAACTGAATAAATAGTACCGCCATCAGCATTGGCAAAATGCTTGGCACTAAGTAGAATTTTTTCTAATAAAACTTTATGATTTTTCTCTGTCGATAAGGCGATACCAATATCGATAAAGTGCTCTACGTTAGCCATTAATGGCTCCTTAATGTGCATTAATCATGCGTTCTTATCAGTATAGGCACGGTGTTGGTTTAAACTGGTGAATTTCCAATGAAAATCCAAGCTTGTTATTTACCTATCCAGATTGTTTTTTCATTAATAATTGTTTTTTTCTGGTTTCAAAAAGAAAACCATATTTTTCTTGCGCAGCAAATACTTGTAAGGGTGATTTTTGTTGACTAATTTGCTGTTTTACTAACATCAACATGTTATCAATTTCAATATCGGTACGACGATAATCATGACTAAACAAACATAATGACTTTACGTTGGCGGCTATAGCAAGCTCAACCACTTGATTGAAAGGGGAGTGTCCCCAGCCTGCTTTTGCAGGAAAATCGTCTGGATAATATTGCGCATCATGGATCAGTAAATCAATGTTTTGAATGAATTTTTGCCACTGTACCTTTGTGGTCGTTGCTCCGTCAGGAGGGGTAAGTTCATTATCAGTGATATAAGCAAACCGATAGCTATCGTTATCAAACAAATAAGCGCTACCACCACAGGGATGATTTATAATCATCCGCGTAATTTTAATATTCCCCAATTGTAGTGTTTCATCAAGAGGGTGATCAGGCATGATCGTAATGTTGGCACTAAGGTGACTTGCATCAACCGGAAAATTAGTGCCAGACATTTGTTTTAAAATCGCCTCGGGTTCATAGGGAGTAGTTAGGCCAGGCAAAATAGTTAACCGACGGTTTGGCTGATAAGCAGGTCTAAAAAAAGGGAAACCTTGGATATGATCCCAATGATTATGGCTGAGTAATAAAAATATTGGTTTAGTGTCAGAAATTAATTGATCCCCTAGGGGAATAATTCCTGTGCCTGCATCTAAAATAAGATGAAAATCATCATCGGTTTCAATATAAATACAAGGTGTGTTACCTCCATATTTAATTGTATTAGCACCTGATGCTGGAATTGAGCCTCTAACACCATAAAAAGTTAATTTCATAACTATCCATTTTCTTACGTCATGAAGTAAATAGTAGTTTATCTACACCAGAAATAAAGGTATGCCCTCTATGTCGAGGTTACTTCGGGGTGATAAATTGACTTTTGTCGGAATAAATTCTGTTTTACAGGACTTAAATAAGCCGTGCCTGCTTAAAATATATTGACTTAAATCAACAAATTTATCAGTAACCGTAATCGCTGTTTTTTTATTGATTAAGATCATAAAACAGAAGTGAAACTCGTTGAACAATAACTAATAGAGTCAGCTAATTTTGCCTATTGCACACTAAAAAAAGCTATTCAATCACTTCGAATAAATCAAACAAACCAAAACA
The DNA here is from genome assembly GCA_964629005.1 of uncultured Pseudoalteromonadaceae bacterium. Classification (GTDB taxonomy): domain Bacteria; phylum Pseudomonadota; class Gammaproteobacteria; order Enterobacterales; family Alteromonadaceae. The sequence goes on from CAZVPC010000206.1 coordinate 2,997, forward strand.
ACAATAGTTATCATTACGAATAAGTTATTAATTTCATTACGCTTAATTTCTTTGAGGTAGGTCAAAGAAATCAATTACTTCATTTGATGTGGATCAGATTTTAAATTTTTCTTTAGCATAACATTAACGTTATAAAAGGGATGGTTATTTGACTTGTGAATATGAGTCATGGCTTTTGATATTTTCCATCTTTAAGTCATTTTAGAAAATAAACTGGGTAAGGATAATCAGTCAAATATTAAGTGCAATAGTCAGGACGATTATATTGTATTAATTTAAGGGTAAATGTTATGAAATTTAAACAAAAGAGGGTAGCAGTAGCGCTAGTGGGGATATTGGTGGGAGTTACTTCTAGTATTGCGCTAGCCACAACCGATCCTTTACAAGTACATAAAGCTGAAGCGGCAAAAAAGGCTCATAAAACCAAAACATCAGTAGACTATGAAGGTGCGCCAACTTCGTTGAGTTCTAAAAATGCAACTCAATTTGTTGATACCGCAGGACCTAAAATTACTAAGCAAGAATTTGCTCATGCAACTGATATTTTCTTTCAGCGTTGCGCTGGCTGTCATGGTGTATTACGTAAAGGAGCTACAGGTAAACCGTTAACTACCGATATCACCCGAGCTAAAGGGACTGCCTATTTGAAAGCGTTGATCACCTATGGTTCTGCGGCAGGTATGCCTAATTGGGGAACATCGGGTGAATTGTCAAAGAAAGAAATTGATCTATTAGCGCGCTTTTTACAACATGAGCCACCAATGCCTCCAGAATTTGGCATGAAAGAAATGAAAGATTCTTGGAAGTTAATTGTGCCATCAGCAAAACGTCCAACGCATAAATTAAACAATTATGATATTACTAATATTTTCTCAGTGACATTACGAGATGACGGTAAGGTTGCTTTAATTGATGGTAATAGTAAAAAAATAATAACGATTATCAAAACGGGTTATGCAGTGCATATTACTCGTGTTTCAGCCTCTGGACGTTATTTATTTGTTATTGGCCGCGATGCTAAGGTTGATATGATCGATTTATGGATGAAAACTCCTGCGGTAGTGGCTGAAATTAAAGTCGGCTTAGAGGCTCGTTCTATCGAAACGTCTAAATATAAAGGTTATGAAGACAAATATGCCATTGCTGGTTCTTATTGGCCACCACAATATACTATTATGGATGGTGATACTCTTGAACCATTAAAAATAGTTTCTACGCGTGGTATGACCGTTGATACGCAAGAATATCATCCTGAACCTCGTGTTGCGGCAATTGTTGCGTCACATGAGCATCCTGAGTTTATTGTCAACGTCAAAGAAACGGGTAAAGTGCTTTTGGTTGATTATGAAGATCTAGATAATTTAAGTGTTCGCACTATTGATGCAGCGCGTTATTTACATGATGGTGGTTGGGATTCTACTCATCGTTATTTCTTAACGGCGGCAAATAAATCAAATAAAATTGCAGTCATTGACTCTAAAGATCGTAAATTAACCGCGTTAATTGATGTAGAAAAAATCCCACATCCTGGTCGTGGTGCAAACTTTGTTGACCCTAAATATGGTCCAGTATGGGTAACCAGTGGTTTAGGTAATGATAATATTACTTTAATTGGTACCGATCCTGTTAATCATAAACAATATGCATGGAAAGCAGTTAAAATTTTACATGGTCAAGGTGGTGGTGCGTTATTTGTAAAAACACATCCTAAATCACAT
>CAZVPC010000207.1:0-4637 GCA_964629005.1 uncultured Pseudoalteromonadaceae bacterium
TATATCTATTAACTGTGCTTGATATACTCATTATTCTTGAACAGTGAATATTTTTTAAGGCGCGAAATGAATGAACCAACAAAAGAGCTATCATTAAGCTCATCAGCACATTTTTCTGAACTCAACTACGCCAACCCCGTGCTTGAATTCGAACATTTATCAACTTGGTTTTTAATTATAGTGGGTGGTTTAACCCTTGGGATTTACAATGTATATTGGTTGTTTTCACGCGGTCAATTAGCCAACAAATTAACCCAAAAACATAAAATTAATGTTTTTATTTTATATAGTTACCTTGCTATTTCTATATTTTCATTTGGTAGTATTTTATCGACATTAACCGTTTTTACGGGCATATTACAATTACTCGCTTTAGTGATCTTTTTGTTATTAATTTTCCCGATGAAGCGCTCTATTGAAGAAATAATCAACAGCGGACAACATGATCAACAGCCACTAAGCAACTTACTAACACTGTTTGGTAGCTCCATTTATTTTCAATATAAAATTAATCAAGCCATTGAGTTACAAAGTAACCGTTAATAATTTAATAGCGTGAAATTAAACTTAAACACATGTTGAGATGCCCCACTAAAAAGCAAAAACCCTCAAAATCATCATCGCTAATAATTTGATTATGTTGAAAAAATTGTGCGCTGATCACGCCAATACAATTATTATTAATACTAACTGGTGCCAAGCAAATGGTGCCATTGTTGATCATTAACGAAATTTCTTGAGTGATGAAATCGCGCCAATCAAGACTTTGATAATCATTAACCAAAATGTTTTCGTCAGTTTTGATCACATGAGATATTAAATTTTCACTATTAACAATATTAAGGCGAATTTTAATGTCTTCTGCATCGCCATTACCATCATAAGCAAAACGCGATTTAACCTGCTTTTTATCACTCGTTAACATTAAAAACGTACAACGTTCAAAATGAATGATTTGCGCGATACTATGTAGTGTTAGTTGTAAAAATTCATTAAAATCTTTACTTTTTTTGGTTAAATGGCTCAATTGTTTAATCGCGATTAACTGCGCTTTTTCACGAGAAATACTTTGTAATGGGGTTAATTCACTACTTTGAGAAAAATCACTGCTTGTTGGTAACAATTTTAAGTGCTTAGTGAGTTTTTTTGCGCCATATAAATTGAGTAAATTAATCGCTTGTTTTCGGGCTAGTTCAATTTTATCCGTCAACTGTTGTACATTGACTTTCATTATTTTACTAATTTTTTCAAGAAGTTCATTAAATTCATCAATAGAATTTGGCGGTGATTGAATAAATTGACTTAACTTATCAGCTAAATAGATTGTTTGAATTTCAACAGTGCGGCTTTCTGGCTGATCAAGCGCTTTTACCAATAAATCACCCAACTTCCACGTTTGTGCTAAGCCTTTACTAAGCTCATTAAATTCTGCCCCCATCAATTCAGCACAACAATGATAAAATTCACTTGAAGTCGGATGATATTGTTCAAGTAATTGCGTGGTTAATTCACTACCCGTAGTCCAAAATGCCGTTTCGCCAATGCGATATAACATTGCTGCTAAATAAACTTCTTCTTGAGTGTCTTCACTATAATCGGGCACCATCATTTTCGCCAGTACGCCAGAATAAAAAGAGGTTGCCATTAATTGACTTAAATAATAATAGGTGGCTGGTTTTAAACTTTTACTTTTTAATAAACCATCGATTAATTTTGACGTTAAGCAAATGTTTTTAACGGTATGAATACCTAACATCACGGCAGCACGCGAAACCGTGGTCACCTTAGTAACACCAAAATGTGGGATACTATTAGCAACTTTTAACACACAAGATGACAACGCTTGATCATGTAAAATGGCTTTACTTAATTTAGCTAAAGACGATACATCGTCATTGGCAAACTTATCGAGTAGTTTAACCGTAGAAGTAATGGCTGGCAGTTCTTGTTGAGCGATGATCTCAACCCACTGTTCAGCCGTTTTTTTTTGACTAGTAACCATAAAATAACACGATAAATAAACACCTCATAACCTAAACCTACTAATAATAGCTCATTTATGACTAACAAGACGGCTTAACACTGGTACTTGACAAATATCTAAAACTTTTGGCGGTTTTTTATAAAAGAAAGCACTTTTTCGAGCCAAACGATTCGCCAATTTTTTTCTAAATTTTTTGCCTTGAGTTTGCTCAACTTCAACAATTATTTGCTGTTCTTTAGGCACATCTGCCATTATTTGCATATTAACAATACGAGTAAAATCTTTAGTTGCAACCGCTCGCTCTCCGGCAAGTACGGCTGTACGAGTAATGGCTTGCACATTATTCATACCGTAAACAACTCGACCGAAAATAGTCATAATTCGATCTAAATAACGCGGCGCTTGACCAATGGTAATATAAAAATGACTCGAACCAGAGTCGGCGTCATTACTGCGCGCCATGGCTAAAACACCGGGGCAATGGGTTAACCACGCTTTATTTTCTTGTTCGCTGTAGCCCACCGCGAAACCATTAACAAATCCTGTTTGGGGTGCAAATAAATCATTTTTTTGTACTAAAGTAAACGACCAGTCTTTCGTTGGTTGCCATTCACTTTCTATTTTCAACGTTCTCGCATGATCACGGCGCTCTTTAGGCCCTGCTTGAGCAACAAAGCCATCAATAACACGATAAAATAAATCATTATTATAAAGCCCTTGTTTAATTAACCGCTTAAATTGCGCGACATGATTCGGTGCATATTGAGGCGCAAGTTCAAAAACAACGTTGCCATAGGGCAAGGTCATTAAAACGGTATTATTAGGATCTAATTTACGCCATTTAGTTTCACCACTTTGTGCGGTAATGCTATATAAGATCACTATTGTTGTTATAAAAAGAATAAAAGCAGAGCGAGTTTTTGATAATAATGTCATCATAAATAAGTAAAAATAGTCTTGTTTTTGGTTATTCTAGTTAAACAAAAAATTGATAACTTTACCAGTTATAACCATGGAAAGATTATGCATCGTTTTATTAGCGGCAGTTCTCGCTAACCCAAAAATCCCAGTAAAATGTGAGCACTATAGCCAATATGAAATTTTTTTTCGCGCTGACTTTTATCAATTCACTTTCAATTCATAAAAAATATAATATTTTTGAACTTTTTGTCATTACCAAGATCAGATCAAATAATAAAAGCAGTAAATAGATAACATACATTGACAATAATAGAGTAAAGGACACCCCTAAATTAGAAAACTAATTTATCCCTGTTATTAAATAAAAAATGTAAAAAGCCAAAGCAGTTAGTTACCTAGCTGCCTTGGCTTTTTTTGTTAGCGGCTATTTTCCTTAGCCGATTTTTTAGTTGTTTTTTTGTGATCAAAATGATTTTATTTAAAATCATCAACAAAAGCGCATTGATATCATTTCTGAAAAAGGTGCTGCTTCTGGGATATTGAAAAATATCAAAACCAATCAAATTATCACTGACGAGGGCTCGTTAGAGGGGCTATTGATGAATAGTGAATGTTTCAATGTTACTTATACGTCTATCGTACGTGTCATTGATGTTTATACTGTCTATGTTATACTGTACGTATGTTAAACGTATAAGGATTCTCAGATGGTAGCCTTAGCATTGAAAAAAGATGCGCGGTTGGATTTAAAAACAACTGCTCAAAATAAAGAATTGCTCGCTCAGGCAGCAATGCTACGTGGTGTAGATATGACTACATTTATTATGATGCCTGCTTTAAAAGCAGCAAGGGAAGTTGTTGAGTTGAATGAAAAGGTACAACTTGATAGACAAGAGCAACATGCATTATTTGCAGTGTTATCTAAACCGTATAAACCTACTGATGGCTTGAAGGAACTACTATCAGCAGGGACGTTTAGTGAGCGATAATCGATTTGTAATAGTTAAATTTGAGCCAACAACATCATATTTTCAACAGAAAAAATTTGATTGTGGCAACAGAATTATAAATAAGTTTGTACATTCTTCCTTAAAAAAGCAGGTAAGCCAGCATTTCTCCCAAGCATTTGTATTGCTTGACTTGGAAGAGGGTGGGCAGTTTTCTGCTTTTTACACATTAACGTCATTTAAACTACAAGCTAATGAATTAGAAAAGCTATCCAAAGGTAGTTTACCTAGATATATTCCTTGTGTTCGCCTTGTCATGCTTGGAGTAAATCTTTCCCTTCAAGGGCATGGTGTTGGTCGTAAAATGATGTCAGATGCTTTGCATCGTGTTCATCGAGCATCAAAAGATATTGGAATATATGGATTATATTTAGATGCAGACCCTGCCGCTACAAACTTTTATTTAAGCCTTGGATTCACGCGTTTAGATGATGGTGGAAATGATGGCATTGCTAAAATGTTCTTAAGTATTGAGCTTATAAATCAGCTGCTTGGTTAAGGAAAGTTAACTAGTAAATAGGGGACGTACCACGGTTTTCTTCTAACATCTATACGACAAAAAATGTCGTACTGGCTAACATTAGCAAATAAAAAACAATTAACAACATGCGACGTAAATTGTCGCACATGACCTCTATAATATTTATCTAGCTCAACATAATGAGAAAACCATGAAAGAACTTCTTCAACCTCGACCTGAAATATTGATAACGGTAGTTGGTATT
>CAZVPC010000208.1:0-4554 GCA_964629005.1 uncultured Pseudoalteromonadaceae bacterium
GTTCCCTTAAAAACAAAGTATATTTATTCGATAAATATGAAATAGCGACTATTTTTAACATTAAATTTTGCTATTTTTACTATGAAATTTTGCGTGAAAGTGGTTTAATCAAAATAGTAACCAACAAGTCAGACCACTTGCCTGATCTTTAGTTTTAATTGTAACGATAGCGAGTGGCTCCAGTAACTAGAGGAATGATTAAAATGCCTGAATATAAAGCTCCACAACGCGATATTAAATTTGTTATGCAAGAATTGTTAAATTGTGAGCAACATTATCAAAAATTAGGTTATGAAGATGCTAGCCTTGATATGGTTGATGCAATCTTGTCGGAAGCTGGAAAATTTTCTGAACAAATTGTCGCGCCATTGAACCAATCAGGTGATGCCGAAGGGTGTTCGTGGCAAGATGGTGTGGTAACCACACCCAAAGGTTTTAAAGATGCTTATCAGCAATTTGTTGAAGGTGGCTGGCCAACGTTATCGCAACAAGTTGAATTTGGTGGTCAAGGTTTACCCCATTCGCTCAATAGTGCGATTACTGAAATGTTCTCAAGTGCTAATCATAGTTTTGCTATGTATCCAGGGCTAAGTCATGGCGCATTAGCAACGCTTGAAGCCCATGGTACTGAGTTGCAAAAGCAGATGTTTATGCCAAAATTGGTCGCTGGTGAGTGGACCGGTACTATGTGCTTAACTGAACCTCATTGTGGTACTGATTTGGGAATGTTGCGCACTAAAGCCGAGCAAAATGATGATGGTAGTTATTCTATCAGTGGTACCAAAATTTTTATTTCTGCTGGCGAACATGATTTATCTGAAAATATCATTCATATTGTAATTGCAAGAATACCGGGGGCTCCAGAAGGAAGTCGGGGTATTTCATTGTTTATTGTACCTAAATATAATGTGAATGATGACGGTAACAAAGCCGATCGCAATGGGGTGAGCTGTGGCTCAATTGAACATAAAATGGGGATCAATGGCAACGCGACTTGTGTGATTAATTTTGATGAAGCTAAAGGTTATTTGATCGGTACTGAAAATCGTGGCTTGAATTGCATGTTTACCTTTATGAATGCCGCGCGTTTAGGTGTGGCTTATGAAGGTATTGCTGCTGCCGAGGCTGCTTTTCAAGGATCATTAGCTTACGCAAAAGATCGTTTGCAAATGCGATCATTATCAGGAATTAAAAATCCAGAGGGTCCTGCTGATGCGATTATTGTGCACCCCGATGTTCGTCGCATGTTGTTAACGCAAAAATCGGTTGCTGAAGGAGGTCGAGCGTTAGTCTCTTATTTAGCGCAACTTGTCGATATTATGCATGCGGAAAAAGATCAAGCGATAAAAGCAGCCGCTGATACTAAGCTGGCATTATTAACGCCTATTGCTAAAGCATTTTTAACTGAACTTGGTTTTGAATGTACTAGCCATGGTGTGCAGGTATTTGGTGGCCATGGTTTTATTAAAGAATGGGGTATGGAGCAGTTAATGCGTGATACCAAAATCAGTTGTTTATATGAAGGAACCACGGGCGTTCAGGCTTTAGATCTACTGGCACGTAAAATTTTAGGATCAAAAGGTGAAATATTAAAACCTTTTGGGGCTGAAGTGACTGCCTTTTGCGTAGCAAATGCGGCTAATGAAGCGATGCAAGAGTTTATTCAACCGATCATGAATTTTGGTCGTGATTGGCAAAAAATGACTGAAACATTAGGAATGAAAGCAATGAAAAACCCTGATGAAATTGGTGCGGCTTCAGTTGATTATTTAATGTATTCAGGTTATTTAACCTTGGCTTATTTCTGGGCTAAAATGGCAAAAGTGGCGCAAGATAAATTAGCGGCTGGTGATGATGATAAAGCTTTTTATCAAGCCAAAATTAAAACGGCACGTTTTTATATGCAACGGATGTTACCTAGGGCACAAGGTCATGCCGCTTGTGTAGAAAATGGTGCTGATTCAATGATGGCAATGAATGTGGATGAATTTAGTTTTTAATCAATACTGATTAATCAACGTTTTCGATATAGAAAGGGAAGCACTTGCTTCCCTTTTTTCGATAAATTTTAAAGGCCTTACTCTCGTTACTGATATTCACTCAATATATTGTCGGCTATTTTTGCAGCGATCATGATGGTTGGTGCATTGGTATTGCCGCTGATCAAGCTTGGCATAATTGAAGCGTCGACTACGCGCAGTTTTTCAATACCATGAACTTTTAGCTGTTGATCAACTACCGCCATGTCATCATTACCCATTTTACAAGTGCCAACAGGGTGGTAAATAGTATTCGCCTTATTCTGGGCAAAAGTAAGAATTTGCTCATCACTTTGACAGCCTTCGCCGGGTAATATTTCAACACCGTTATCTTCTACCAATGGCGACTGGGCAAATATATTTCGGGCAATTTTTACGGCTTTAACGATGGCACTTTGATCTTCGGGATGAGCAAGCATATTTAACTGAATTTTTGGATGCAGGCTTGGATTATTACCATGTAAAGTAACCGTACCTCGACTTTTAGGACGAAGAATACAGGTATGTAAAGAAACGCCATAGTTTAGCAGCATTTTATTATTGCGACCGTGATCGTCCATGGCTGCGGGAATAAAATGTAGTTGTAGATCGGGTCTTGACAGTTCGGGTGAGGATTTTATAAAACCGCCTGCCTCAGCAACCGTAGAGGTGAGCAAACCACGATGATTGCTAAAGTACTGCCACGCTTGTTTGATAAACCACCATGATGCTTTAGGCCTGTATGCGAGCAAATCGGTGCGGCGATGATGATTAACTACCATCACGTCAACATGATCTTGCAGATTTTGTCCAACGCCAGCCAATTCGTGAATAACTTTAATACCGTGTTGAGATAATTCACTTTTTGCCCCAATGCCTGATAACATTAATAGTTGTGGTGAATTAAAAGCACCAGCACTGAGTAAAACTTCTTTGTTAGCAAAAATTTGTTGGCTTTTGCCTTTTAGCTTAAAGCATACCCCTTTGGTTTGTTTATTTTCAATAATGAGCTTTTGTACCAAAGCGTTGGTAATAACAGTGAGATTAGTGCGTTTTAAATTTGGCGTTAAAAATGCCGTTGCGGCGCTGTGACGTTTACCCTCTTTTTGTGTTACCTGATAATAGCCAATGCCTTCTTGTTGTTCAGCATTAAAATCAGGGTTGAGTTTGTAACCCGCTTGTACTGCTGCACTAATAAAGTTGTCGCCAACCGAAATTTTTGAACGTGAATCAGCAACATTTAACTCACCCTCAACACCATGGAAATTGTCGGCACCTCGTTCTTGGTGTTGGGTACTTTTAAAATAGGGTAATACTTTATCAAAGCTCCATTCGGTGTTGCCTAATTCGGCCCAATGATCATAATCTTGTTTTTGGCCTCTAACATAGAGCATGGCATTAATCGAGCTGCTACCACCAAGGACTTTGCCGCGAGGATTAAATATTTGGCGGTTGTTTTGGCTACTTTCAGGATCTGAATTAAATTGCCAGTTTAACGTTTTACTTTTCATTAGTTCAATGAGACCTAAAGGCAAGTGTATGCTCCAATGCGTGTCACTTGTCCCCGCTTCTAATAAGCAAACTTGATATTTTCCACAAGCTGATAAGCGTTCGGCAAGAACACAACCAGCAGAGCCGCCACCAATGATAATAAAGTCGTATGTTGTCATCTTGTCCCTCGTGTTATTTTGTAATTTTTGTTACAAACAAGTCAGACCACTATAAAACAAAAAAGACGAAAAGTAAGTCACTTTTCGTCTTGTCGTGGTGCAAATGTGCTGATTCTATGTTTACAGTCCCAAAACTTGTTTGCCTTGATCAAATACTATATCAACAGGAATATTAGCAGTGTTTAATTTTTCCAAACTAGTTGCTAAAGCTACTTTGATAATGCCTTTATCGTGAACTAATTTATCAACACCTTGATAATCACCATTTCCCTGTAAGGTTAAAATTAACTTTGAGAGTGAATTAATAGCCGCAGTCATTTTTTCAACGTTAACGCGGTATAACCCTTGTTTGTTTTTACTAAAAGCACCTTGCTCAGCAAAATAATTAAAGCGCACCATGTTGGCTTTGCCATGAGCAGAGCTGGCACCAAAGCGCACTGAGCGGAAAATTCCAGTTAAAAAAGTCGTATAGTAATCTTGCAGTGAACCTTCGGTGATCGCACCTTTAGCCAATAATTGTCTGATCATATAAAGCCCTAAAATATCAGCTTTACCCTCTTCAAGTGCTGAGGCGTGTTCTTTTAGTGCTTGGCGAACCGTACCTTTGCCATTTAAGGTGTTTTTAATACCTAAACCATGAGCAACTTCATGAAACATGGTGTTAGCAAAAAAGGCGGTAAAAGTGACATTTTTGCGTTGCTCGGGCACAATTAATTGTTGAGTGATCGGTAACATTATGGCATCAAATTTAGCGCGCATAGCATTTTTTAGCTGTAAACGACGGGTGCCTTTTTTCAATTGTACTTGTTCGTCGTTGGGTAAATTAATGGCGATAGTTTTACCCCCAGCGTTGGCATGACCCGCGT
>CAZVPC010000209.1:0-4537 GCA_964629005.1 uncultured Pseudoalteromonadaceae bacterium
ATCAGGGTAGATTTTTACCGGTTAAACCAACTTCTAAATTTTCAAACCAATCAAGAAAACGTTTAACATTATCACCTTTAAAAATACGACCATGTTGTGGGCACATCATGTTTACGTTTAATTTTCTAATCCGGTTAATCCAATCATTTTTTGCTGAATTTGAAGGCATCCAACGTTGATGAAACATTTTCATTTTAGGTATATGTTCGTCAAAATCATCAACATATAATGGTGCATTCACAGCTTCAAGCGCGGCACCTATATCACCTGACATCAATATTTTTGCATCGCTATCATAAACATTAAAATTACCCGAAGAATGTAAGTAATGCGCTGGTACAAAATCTAACAGTACATTATCAAGCTTTAATTGATCACCATCATCCGCTATCGCGGCATAAGTTATATTATCCATACCAAAATGACGTATAAAACCTTCCCAAATCCAAGGAGAATGTAATGTTGCTGATGGCAAGGCTTGATCCCATAAACCTAGTGAGGAAATAATATCGGGATCTTGATGAGAGGCAAATAAATGGGTAATTTTTTCTGCCGGTAATTGTTTGATCACCGCAGCTAACATAGGTGAAAATAATTCAATCCCACCAGGATCCATTAATAAGCTGTTATTTTTACTCACCACCATGTACTGATTAGTATCAATAATTTCTTCTGGTTTTTCATTATCTCGACCAAACATTAACCACGTATGGGTATTATTTTCAAATAGCTTATGTGTCTTCATTTAATGTCCTAATAAATTGATTTCCATTAATGATTGTTTTTTATAGTTTATTCTAGGGTTGAAACCATTTGTTGTGAGTATTTAATATGCTCTTTTATTTTTCCCGCAGCGCCTTCAACATTATCAGCAACATTAATTAAAGCTTCTTGATATTGTGTTGCTGCTTGCGAGGCTTCTACCCGTGATAATGTTGCTAAAATAACGGCATTACGTAATTCGCTACTAAGAATTTCTAATTCATCTTTTAATTGCCCTATTTGTCTTTTATATTCCTGTTCTAATTGTTGTTGTTTTATCTTACAACGTTGAAAAGTTTCATCGATACTATGAATAAATTCTGAATTTTTTGCTTTAACATACACTAAATTAAAATGTTTTATGGCACCATCAGCACGAACTTTTCTTGCCGATGTTCGACTTAAAGTAGCAGCCAACAAATTAATTTTTTTTGATGAAGTAATGGTGATTTCGGCTAATCTGTCAATAAAATCTGTTAGCGGCCTAAAACCCGCAGCACTTTCACCCGCACGAAGAGCTATAGCCCTAGCATTACTGGCGGTTAATGATAATTGTTGCGCAATAGTCGTTGCTTGATCGAGTTTTGCTGCAATTACCGCAGCAGAAACGAAATAATTATATTCAATTTCGTCATGTTGAAATGTGAGTTGTGCTGACATTAATACAGGTTTCTTATTTTATAAATAATTCGTATGTGTTAACTATAGTTAGCTATTTTATTTTTGCTAAAAAATTATGCTAACTTTTTTATTTTTCCCTTTTCTTTTGTAGGACAAAAAAACGACCCCTACTTAACAATAAAGGCCGTTTTTTATTCACTAAAACGTGTAGTCGTTAAACTTTCTTTTTTGTCGCCTGAATTACACGTAATTGCGCAACAGCACGTGCTAACTCAGCGGCAACAGTAGCATAGTCAACATCATCACTATGTTTGTTGATGTTTTCTTCTGCACGCTGCTTAGCATCGAGAGCGGCTTGTTCATCTATATCGTCAGCGCGTTTAGCCACATCGGCTAACACAATCACTTGATTAGGCTGAACTTCTAACATACCGCCAGAAAGATAAATAATTTCTTCTATACCATCATCTTTAACGATGCGCGCCATACCGGGTTTTAGTGAGGTCAACAAAGGTGCATGGCCAGGCATAATACCTAACTCACCTTCACTCCCTGTGATCTGTAATGATTTTATGCTGCCAGAAAATAAATTTTCATGTGCACTTACCACATTCAGATTTACAGTAAATAATGCCATTTGGCTCAACCTCCAATGATGTAGGTGGGTTTTAACCCATCACCCTTTTATACAAAAAATGACGACTTAAAGGCCAACCTACAAATTAATTACATGTTTTTTGCTTTCTCAACAGCTTCTTCAATAGAACCAACCATATAGAAAGCCTGCTCAGGTAAGTCATCATATTCACCTGCTAAAATGCCTTTAAAGCCAGCGATGGTGTCTTTTAATGATACATATTTACCCGGGCTTCCGGTAAACACTTCCGCAACAAAGAAAGGTTGAGACAAGTAACGTTGGATCTTACGTGCGCGAGATACTGTTTGCTTGTCTTCTTCAGATAATTCATCCATGCCTAAGATGGCGATAATATCTTTTAATTCTTTGTAACGTTGTAATACTGATTGTACACCACGAGCCACTTCATAATGCTCGGCACCAACCACTAAGGGGTCAAGCTGGCGAGAAGTTGAATCTAGTGGGTCAATCGCTGGGTAAATACCCAATTCAGCAATAGAACGCGAAAGTACAACCGTTGCATCTAAGTGAGCAAAAGTCGTTGCAGGACTTGGATCGGTTAAATCATCCGCTGGTACGTATACCGCTTGAATTGAGGTAATTGAACCTTTATTGGTTGAGGTAATACGCTCTTGTAAAACACCCATTTCTTCAGCCAATGTGGGTTGATAACCAACCGCTGACGGCATACGACCTAATAACGCTGACACTTCAGTACCCGCAAGAGTATAACGATAGATATTATCAACGAAGAATAATACGTCACGACCTTCATCACGGAATTTTTCCGCCATGGTTAAACCGGTCATGGCAACACGTAAACGGTTTCCTGGAGGCTCGTTCATTTGACCATAAACTAACGATACTTTATCAAGTACGTTAGAGTCATTCATTTCATGATAGAAATCGTTACCTTCACGCGTACGCTCACCAACACCAGCAAATACTGAGTAGCCGCTATGCTCAATAGCGATATTACGAATAAGTTCCATCATATTTACGGTTTTACCAACACCAGCACCACCGAATAAACCTACTTTGCCACCTTTAGCGAAGGGACAAACTAAATCGATTACTTTGATCCCTGTTTCTAACAATTCGTTAGAGATAGCTTGTTCTGCGTAAGCAGGAGCTTCACGGTGAATTGACCAACGGTCTTTTTCACCAATAGGACCTGCTTCATCGATAGGCTCACCCAGTACGTTCATGATGCGACCTAAGGTCTCAACACCAACAGGTACTTGGATAGGGTTACCTGTATTTATTACATTCAGACCACGACTCAAACCGTCTGAAGTACCCATTGCGATAGTACGCACAACACCGCCACCAAGCTGCTGTTGTACTTCAAGTACCAAACCTTCAAGGTTACCTTCGGTTATCTTTACTGCGTGATATACCTGAGGTACAGCATCTTGTGGAAATTCTACATCCACAACTGCGCCAATGATTTGGACGACTTTACCTGTACTCATGTTTATTCCTCTAAATTTCAGTAAGTTATTACTCTTAATGGTACTTAATAACAACTTACTTTAAGTTTAATTGTCAAAAAATCTTTACCTAATAGGGGTTAACCTACCGCTGCTGCGCCCGCAACAATTTCACCCAATTCTTGGGTAATACTGGCTTGACGCGCTTTGTTGTATACCAATTGTAAATCATCAATTAAGTCGCCAGCATTATCTGTTGCGGCTTTCATTGCTACCATTCGGGCAGCTTGTTCACAGGCGAGGTTTTCAACTACACCTTGATATACTTGCGATTCAACATAACGAACCAATAGCTTATCCAATAAAATGTTAGCATCGGGTTCATAAATGTAATCCCAACGATGTTTAATTGCTTCATCGTCAGATTTCGGTAAAGGTAACAATTGATCGATTGTTGGATCTTGGGTCATCGTATTAACAAATTTGTTATATACAATGAATAACTTATCAAGTTCACCATCATCAAAAGCTTTGAGCATTACCTTAACACTACCAATTAAGTCGGTTAGTGAAGGACTATCGCCTAAGCCTGATATTTGTGCGGTAACATTAGCACCCATGTTATTAAAGAAAGACGTTGCTTTTGAACCTACTACCGCAAAATCTACTTCAACTTCATCTTGCTGCCATTTGGCAGCATCTACTAACACTTGTTTAAATAAATTAATATTTAAACCGCCACACAAACCGCGGTCTGTTGATACCACAATATAGCCAACACGCTTAATATCACGTTCTACCATATAAGAATGGCGATATTCTAAGTTGCCTAGCGCAATATGACCGATCACGTTTCGTATGTTTGTTGCGTATGGACGAGAGGCTGCCATTCCTTCCTGCGCTTTACGCATTTTTGAAGCAGCAACCATTTCCATAGCATTTGTGATCTTTTGAGTGTTTTTAACACTCGCGATCTTGGTTTTTATTTCTTTACCAACGGCCATGACTCTTCTCTCCGAAACTCGTACGTTTAATTAAAGTAATCGACTTACCAAGTTTGCGTTGCCTTGAATGACTCAAGTGC
>CAZVPC010000210.1:0-4516 GCA_964629005.1 uncultured Pseudoalteromonadaceae bacterium
AGAAAAAGAATTTTTGTTTAAATTTTCTAATTTTTATAGAGCTTGGTAAACTAGGAAACCAACTTGTTTTATCGATTAATGAGCGCATGACAGCGGAACAATTTCATCAATGGCTAACGGCGTTTGGCCAAATAACGCAAAAATATCAACAACGTCGCTTAGTTTTGCTGGTGGGTAAAAAAAACTGGGCAATATCGTTATTAACAACGATCGCGTCTTTTCCTTTAAATAATACGTTGGCAAACAAAAAAGATAGTTGGCATGTTTTTAGTGACAATAATATTTTCACTGATCAATTAACAAAAGTGAATTATCGCGCTAAGTTAGGTACTGAGTGTCGCTATTTATTATTTGATGATGTTGAGTTATCTATTGATGCGTTTACCGCTTTGTCAGGAACTATTCGTGCAGGTGGTTTTTTGTTTTTGCTTTGGCCTGAACCACTAGATGATTCGGCATTAATTAAAAACAGCTTTTTTTTACAACGATTTTTTCAGCAAATACAACTAGATGCCAATGTTATCGTTATTGACCAGCAAACGCCGTCGATCACAAAAAATCTAACCATCAATGCTAATACTATAAAATTTACCAAGCAAGTCGAATTGATAGCAACATCAGCCGAAGCGTTATCACATGGCTGTGCGAGTAATGAGCAATTTTTGGCGCTTAACGCGATCACGAAAGTATTTACTGGACATAGAGATCGACCGTTAGTATTAACAGCAGATCGCGGTCGAGGTAAATCTTCGGTGTTAGCAATAGCGTGTGCTCAGTTGATGAAAACAGTGAAGTATTCGTTAAATATTGTGATCACCGCTCCTGATCAACAAGCCCTCGTTGTTTTTTATCAACAATTAGCACTTAATTTACCTACTGCCGAAGGTAGCAACACGAAAGTAAGCTACTTTAATGGTTTTTGTCAGCATACCTTAATGTTTGTACCCATAGATGTACTCGTTAAAAGCAGGCTGAAGGCGAGTTTAGTGTTAGTTGATGAAGCGGCGGCGATACCTGTTTACTTACTCGAAAAATTAGTGAATTTTTATCATCGTATTGTATTTTCAACCACACAGCATGGCTACGAAGGCGCAGGACGAGGTTTTGCGATCAAGTTTAGACAAATTCTTAAACAAAATCGCCCTGATTGGCAGGCGTTACATTTAACCCAACCGATCCGCTGGAGTAATAATGATCCGCTTGAACAGTTTGTTTTTTCTGTTGCCTTGCTTGATGCTGAATTATCTGATTTAGAGATTACTCTAGGTGAGGCTAAGTGTGATGTTAGTCAACTTTCTTTTATTGAATTAGATCAAAAAGAATTGAGTCAAAATGAAGCCTTATTAAGTGAAGTTTTTGCGGTGTTGGTCACGGCTCATTATCAAACTAGCCCGAGTGATTTACAACTTATTTTGGATAATAGCGCCATTCATATTAGCGTTTTATTGTTTGAGCAACGTGTTATTGCCGTAGCGTTATTATTGCGCGAGGGTAACTGTGAGCATGAGCAGGTTGAGGCAATAAAAAAGGCACAAAGGCGAGTTAAAAATCAGTTTTTGCCGCAATCACTGCTAACGCATTGTGGTATTGAAACGGCATTTGAGTTTTCATATTTACGGATCATGAGAATTGCTGTTCACCCTTGTTGGCAACGACAAGGCATTGGGAGTTTTTTTCTTACCCAACTCACCGATTTTGCGCAACGCAACGCAATCGATTTTTTAGGTGTTAGTTTTGGTGCGCATAACACACTGTTAAAATTTTGGCTGCAAGCTGATTTTTGCTTGGCTCGTATTGGTTTTAGCAAAGATA
Source organism: uncultured Pseudoalteromonadaceae bacterium (assembly GCA_964629005.1). GTDB lineage: Bacteria > Pseudomonadota > Gammaproteobacteria > Enterobacterales > Alteromonadaceae. The sequence continues at coordinate 1,813 of CAZVPC010000210.1, forward strand.
ATGCGAGCGGTGAGCATTCTGCTTTGTTACTTAAATCAATGTCTAAAAAAAGCGTGTCGCTGTGCGAGCATATTAATCAACAATTTTATCGAAGTTTTGATTATTTGTTGACGGATGAATATCAGCAACTTGCTGCACCGCTAGTGCAATTGATCTTAAATTATAAGCCGATTGCAACGTTGGAAAAATTAACTCAGGTAGATCATTATGCCCTTGAAGCTTTTGCTAATAAACAATACTTATATAGTAGTTGTGTTTATAGTTTACACTTGTGGCTATTGCAGCATTTAACCATGGTTAGCCATGATGAGCTCTTACCTTTGATTGCTCGAATATTACAAAAACAATCCATTGTGCAAGTATGTCAAAATTACCAATTTACCGGTAAAAAACAATTCAATTTATATTTGCTCGATTATGTTAAAAAACATTTTATAAAAAATGAAGGAAGTCATTGAAATGGCAGTTATTGCAGTAAAGAACTTAACTAAACATTATCGAGAGGTGAAAGCGGTTGATGGAGTTAGTTTTGAGATCAAAGCGGGTCATTGCTTTGGTTTGCTGGGGCCAAATGGTGCCGGAAAAACCACGACGATAGAGATTATGGAGGGTATTATCAAAGCAAGCAGTGGTGAAGTGTATTATTACGATAAGCCATTAAGCAAAGATCTTGCTAATAAGATAGGCATTCAATTTCAAAATACTGCGTTACAAGATTTTTTAACGGTGCAAGAAACGTTAGATCTTTTCTCATCATTTTATCAAAAAACTATCGACCAACAAGAATTGATAAAACTCTGTGATTTACAGGAATTTTTAAGTCGGAATAATCGTTTATTATCGGGCGGTCAAAAGCAACGTTTGTTATTAGCGTTGGCTTTGATCAATGATCCAGAGATCGTTTTTTTAGATGAACCCACGACGGGATTAGATCCACAAGCGCGACGAAATTTTTGGCAATTGATCAAAAATATTAAAGCACAAAATAAAACCATTATTTTAACGACTCACTATATGGATGAAGCTGAGCATGTTTGTGATGATATTGCAGTGATGGATCGAGGCAAACTAATCGAGCAAGGTTCACCTAAACAATTATTACAAAAACACTTTGATCAAGTTTTTATTTATTTACCAGCAAAGCAAATAACTCAGTCATTAATTGATGAAAATCAATGGCAGGTGCTAGATGGACATGTTGAAATAAAAAGTAAAAATGTTGAGCAAACGTTATCTTATTTAATGACAAATCAGGTTTCTTTACACGGTTTACATGTTAAGTCGGCAAATTTAGATGATTTATTTTTGAAATTAACAGGGCACTCGTTAAGAGACTGATTTTTAGAGGATTAACATGTTTAATATCAAACGCTTTATGGCTGTTTTTAAAGCTCGTAATTTAGAGTTTTTTCGTGATCGTTCATCACTAGGGTGGAATTTACTTTTTCCAGTATTGTTGTTAGTGGGTTTTTCATTTATTTTTTCAGGTAATGGCCGCTCGGCCTACAAAGTTGGGGTGATCGATCTTGAACAGGCACAATCTGTTTTTTTAGCCACTAAATATATTGATTTTATTGATTATAAAAGCTTAAAAAAAGCTCAGCTTAAACTGTCACAACACAGTATTGATATGGTGATTGATTTTCAACAACAACACTACTGGCTCAACCAAAATTCAGCGAAAAGTTATTTAGTTGCAAGGATCTTTGCCCCTGATGCAAAAACGCTAACTAAGCAAGTTATTTCAGGTAAAGGTATTCGTTATATCGATTGGGTACTACCGGGAATTTTAGGGATGAATATGATGTTTAGTTGTCTGTTTGGTGTTGGTTATGTCATTGTTCGTTATAGAAAAAGTTCAGTATTAAAACGCTTGAAAGCGACCCCGTTATCAGCGCTAGAATTTGTGTCAGCGCAACTTGTTTCGCGGCTCTTTATCGTTTTATTTATGACTGGTGTTGTGTATGTCGGTTGTAATTTTTTCTTTGATTTTTATATGTTAGGCAGCTATTTTGATCTCTTTATTATTACGCTGTTTGGCGCTGTTTGCTTGATCAGTTTGGGGTTGTTAATGGCGAGTCGTAGTAAAAGTGAAGAATTAACGGGCGGCTTATTAAATATGACCACTTGGCCGATGATGATGCTTTCTGGCGTGTGGTTTAGCTTAGAAGGGGCGCCAGAAGGGCTAAAAATGTTTGCTGAATTCTTGCCGTTAACGCATTTAGTTGCAGGGGCGCGCATGGTGATCACTGAAGGAGCAACATTAGCCGATATTAGCCATCATTTAACCGTTTTAGCAATAATGAGTGTGTTGTTTTTATCTTTAGGTGCTTATTTGTTTGATTGGAATAGTGAGCGTTGAAGTTCTTATATTTTCTCAGAAGGTCATAAAGTTGTCATAAATATCTCCTAAACTTCTCACTGTATAGAGAAGTATCTAGGGGAAATATTGTGAATGAAGAAGTACAAGCTATTTTAGCGGAGCAAGCAATAACTATTGTCTTTCAACCTATTTTTAATATAGCACGAGAGATAGTCGTTGGGTATGAAGCGTTAACCAGAGGCCCTAAAGATAGCGAGTTACATTCACCTGAAAAATTATTCGAGCAGGCAACTCAATGTGGTTTGTTATCCAAATTAGAATTACTCTGCCGTGAGAAAGCAATAAATCGTTTTGCTGAGTTAAAATTAACGGGTAAGTTGT
>CAZVPC010000211.1:0-4428 GCA_964629005.1 uncultured Pseudoalteromonadaceae bacterium
ACATGAATCAAAAACTAGTATGGCGTTGTTCTTTATAGTCATATTTCATCGATATATATTATAGTGAGTCTAAGCATAAAGAGTATGTCTTGTTTCTTTTTGTCCTTTGATTTTTTTATCTTTCATACTCTATTACTAGCCCTGTCTATTATTCCCAAGTATCATTACAAATAAGAGGTGTTTTTCATGAGCAAATCTAGGTGTTTTCAGTAGATTTCTGGTGGTTCCATAGCGTCCACCGAATGTAAAAACACTTATAACCAACTAATATAAATAAGAAAAAGCACAATAAAAACATGACAGACTTATCGCAACACACCCCTATGATGCGCCAATATTTAACCATTAAAGCAGAATTCCCTGATTTATTGGTATTTTACCGCATGGGAGATTTTTACGAATTATTTTTTGATGATGCCCGAAAAGCGTCTGAGTTATTGGATATTTCATTAACTGCGCGTGGTAAAACTGGTGGTAATGCGATTCCTATGGCGGGAGTTCCTTATCATGCGGTAGATAACTATTTAGCCAAATTAGTAAAACTAGGCGAATCTGTCGCTATTTGTGAACAAATTGGCGATCCAGCAACTAGTAAAGGGCCTGTTGAGCGTAAGGTTGTTCGTATAGTAACCCCAGGAACCATTAGCGAAGAAGCTTTATTAGTTGATAAACAAGACAATTTAATTGTCGCGATAAGTCAAAATAAAGATGAATTCGGCTTGGCTTATCTTGATATTAGTAGTGGTCGTTTTGTACTATCACAACCCGCCAATTTAGAGCAATTACAAGCAGAAATTCAACGTTTATCACCGGCTGAATTATTATATCCTGAAATATTTTCTAACATCCGTTTATTTGAAAAACGCCAAGGGTTACGCCGTCGGCCCGATTGGGATTTTGATCTTGATAGTGCAAAAAACGTACTAAACAAACAATTTAACACCAAAGAATTATCTGGCTTTGGGGTCGACGATTATCCGCTAGGGTTAATGGCGGCAGGTTGTTTATTGCACTATGTCAATAATACTCAACGCTCGGCTTTACCCCATATTCGCGCGATCACCAGTGAATCGTCTAACACAGCCGTTATTTTAGATGCAGCAACCAGACGAAATCTTGAATTAACCCAAAATTTGCAAGGCGGCACTAATAACACCCTTGCTTCTGTATTAGATAAAACGTCAACCCCAATGGGTTCCCGTTTGTTAAAACGTTGGCTACATTATCCATTACGAGATTTAACTGTTTTAAACCAACGTCTCACTACCGTTGGTGAAATAATTCGACACGATTTTTCTGAACAAGTGGCACAATTATTAAAACCGATTGGTGATATTGAACGTATCGTTGCTAGAATTGCTTTACGTAGCGCCAGACCCCGTGACTTTGCTCGTTTAAGAACAGGATTGCAGCAATTACCATATATTCAACAATTATTAAATGAGGCTAACAGTGCTCATTTACACTCGATAGCAACACGTTGTCAGCCTATAACCGAAATTGCCGAATTATTAACACGTGCCATTATTGAAAACCCACCCGTATTAATTCGTGATGGTGGCGTGATCGCAGCAAATTATAATGAAGAATTAGATATACTAAGAGATCTAAGCCAAGGGGCAACTGACTTTTTAGCGCAATTAGAGCAAAAAGAAAAAGAAAGTACGGGTATATCTAGCTTAAAAGTTGGCTACAATCGTGTACATGGTTTTTTTATTGAAATAAGTCGCTCCTCCGCAGAGCAAGTACCCGATCATTATATTCGTCGCCAAACATTAAAAAATAACGAACGTTATATTACCGATGAATTAAAACAGCATGAAGAAAAAGTATTAAGCGCACAAAGTAAATTTCTCGCCTTAGAAAAACGTTTATATGAAGAACTTTTCGATCAACTACTCCCGCACCTGTCACCATTACAAGAACTAGCACAAGCACTTGCCGAATTTGATGTTTTAAATAACTTTGCCGAACGAGCCATCAGTTTAAATTATACTAAACCTAAATTATCAACAACCTCTGGCATAGATATTCAAGCGGGTCGACATCCTGTGGTTGAGCAAATGGATAACAATACCTTTATCGCCAATCCCGTAGTGCTCTCTGATAGTCGTAAAATGTTGATCATTACGGGTCCTAACATGGGCGGTAAATCCACCTACATGCGGCAAACTGCTTTAATTGTATTACTCGCTCATATCGGTTGTTATGTGCCCGCTAGCGATGCTTCAATCGGTATTGTTGATCGTATTTTTACTCGCATTGGGGCTTCCGATGATTTAGCCAGTGGTCGCTCAACCTTTATGGTGGAGATGACCGAAACCGCCAATATATTGCATAATGCTACTGAAAAAAGTTTAGTCTTGCTTGATGAAATTGGTCGAGGCACTAGCACTTATGATGGTTTATCGCTAGCTTGGGCTTGCGCTGAAACACTAGCAAGTAACATAAAAGCTTTCACCTTATTTGCTAGTCATTATTTTGAATTAACCTTACTCGCCGATCAAATTGAGAGCTTAGCCAATGTGCATTTAGATGCGGTTGAACACGACGATAAAATTATTTTCATGCACACAGTACAAGAAGGTGCCGCCAGTAAAAGCTTCGGTTTGCAAGTCGCATTACTCGCTGGTGTGCCAAAAGCTGTGGTGCATCGAGCAAAGCAGCGTTTAACTGAACTTGAATTACAGCAAACACCCTCAGTAAATCCAGCTCAAACTGAAAGATTTCAACAACTGTCTTTTATAGACAAAGATCATCCAATAGTTGAAAAAATTAAAACAATAGATATTAACGAATTGAGCCCAAGACAAGCGCTAGATTTATTGTTTGAGTTGAAAAGTGAGGTTTAGGTGTATACCCATAATACTAGACTCTAACACGCTAGAGCCTAGTATTTAGCTATTAGCAAGTGACTTCAAAAATAGTTTCAATGGATAAATTTTGTTGGCTCAACATATCACGTAAGCGTTTTAATGCTTCAACCTGAATCTGCCTAACCCGCTCGCGAGTTAAACCAATTTCAGTGCCAACATCCTCTAAGGTAGCGGCTTCGTAACCCAGTAAACCAAAGCGACGAGCTAGTACTTCACGTTGCTTAGAATTAAGCTCACCTAACCAATGCACAATGCTATGTTTAATATCCTCAGATTGTAAATTGTTTTCAGGTCCACCACTTTTTTCATCGGGAATAACATCTAACAGTACTTTGTCAGACTCACCACCAAAAGAGGTATCAACCGAAGCAATACGTTCATTTAAACGCAACATTTTGCTCACACTGGCTACAGGCTTATCAAGCTCATGGGCAATATCTTCAGCCGTAGGCTCATGATCCAGTTTTTGGATCAAATCTCTTGCTGCGCGTAAATAAATATTTAATTCTTTAACAACATGAATAGGTAACCGAATGGTACGGGTTTGATTCATAATAGCCCGTTCAATGGTCTGTCGTATCCACCAAGTTGCATAGGTTGAAAAACGAAAGCCCCGTTCAGGATCAAATTTTTCAACCGCTCGGATCAAACCTAAATTACCTTCTTCGATCAGATCTAATAGTGGTAAACCGCGATTATTATAACGTCGGGCTATTTTAACGACTAAACGAAGATTACTCTCAATCATTCGCTTACGTGAAGGCTCGTCACCTTTGAGAGCAAGGCGAGAAAAATAAACTTCTTCTTCAGCACTTAATAGTGGTGAAAAACCTATTTCACTTAAATACATTTGAGTAGCATCTAAGTTTGACGACGGCTCATCCTGAGTTTGCTTAGTAGTTTTAATACCTGAGCTTTTAACATCACCAATCATACTTACGTTTTGTTGTTGTTGTTTTCTCATGCTACTGTCTCCTAGTTAGCATTAAAAATTAAAATTAAATTTTCACGATGGCTCCAGTTAATAGTTATTATAATATTTTATTATGAACTTACTTTTTAGGTAAGTATTTCAGTGGGTTAACAGACTTTCCTCGAAAGCGAACTTCAAAATGAAGCATAAACCTTTGAGCATCTGTGTTACCCATTCTGGCAATTAAATCACCCGCATTTACAACTTGTTGTTCTTTGACTAATATTTTGTCATTGTGAGCATATGCACTAAGATAATCGTCGTTGTGTTTTATGATGATCAATTTACCATAACCACGTAACGCATCTCCGGCATAAACAACTTTACCCTTAGCGGCGGCAACAATTTTGTTACCTCGTTGTCCAGCAATGTTAATTCCTTTGTTACCTTGTAGCGCTGTTGAAAATTTAGCAATCACTTTACCATTCGCTGGCCAGAGCCATTTTCTAATTTTTTTAGAAAAACTATCACTCGAAGAATGATCGTTTTTGCTTAATTTTTTAGCGTTTACATTTTCACCATAACCCAGCTTTTTATTCAGTGCAACTGCTTTTTTATGCCTATTTTTCGAGGTCTTAC
>CAZVPC010000212.1:0-4415 GCA_964629005.1 uncultured Pseudoalteromonadaceae bacterium
TTGAGACACAGATTATAGCGCTCAACTACTGGATCTAGGTTGAAAGGGATTTAAGCTTGGCTTGCTAAATACTCTTCATAACTGCCAGCAAAATCGATATAACCGTCGGTGGTTAATTCAATAATACGGGTGGCTAATGTTGAAACAAATTCGCGGTCATGGCTAACAAATACTAAGGTGCCTTGGTATTGCTCTAACGCCATATTTAACGATTCAATTGATTCCATATCCATGTGATTGGTTGGCTCATCCATTACTAAAATGTTTGGTTTTTGCATCATTAATTTACCAAATAGCATCCGACCTCTTTCACCACCGGATAATATTTTTACTGATTTATTAATATCATCAGCAGAAAATAACAAACGTCCCAAATAACCACGCACGGCTTGTTCATCATCACTGGGTTGGCGCCATTGGCTCATCCATTCAAACAAGGTCATGTCATGCTCAAATTCGTATTCATGATCTTGCGCGTAATAACCAATATTTACATTTTCAGACCAATTAAACTTACCCGACGTTGGCTCGTAACCAACGTCGTTCATTAGTGTACGTAAAAAAGTGGTTTTACCGATACCATTTTCACCGATAATAGCAATTCGCTCGCCTACTTCAATTAGGGCTGAAATATTATTTAGTATTGGTGTTTCATTAAAACTTTTATTTAGTTTTTCAATAACGAGGGCGTTACGAAATAGCTTTTTCTGTTGCTCAAAACGAATAAACGGGTTGTTCCTACTTGACACTTTTACCTCTTCAAGTTTAATTTTATCCATTTGCTTAGCGCGAGAGGTAGCTTGTTTAGCTTTTGATGCATTGGCAGAAAAACGGGCAACAAAGGCTTGTAGTTCACCTATTTGGGCTTTTTTCTTAGCATTATCAGCTAATAAACGGGCGCGGGCTTGTGTGGCAGCAAGCATGTATTCGTCATAATTACCAGGATAAACACGTAATTCACCGTAATCTAAATCAGCCATATGGGTACAAACACTATTTAAAAAGTGACGGTCATGCGAGATGATGATCATAGTTGAATCACGTTCATTTAGCGTTTCTTCAAGCCATTGAATAGTATGAATATCTAAGTTGTTGGTGGGTTCATCAAGTAATAAAATATCAGGATCTGAAAACAGCGCTTGTGCGAGTAATATTCTTAATTTAAAACCAGGCGCGATTCCGCTCATTAAGCCATAATGTTGTTCCACCGGAATACCAACACCCATGAGTAATTCGCCAGCACGAGACTCTGCACTGTAGCCGTCCATTTCGGCGTATTGTGATTCTAAATCACCTACTTTCATACCATCGGCTTCACTCATTTCAGGTAAAGCATAAATGTGGTCTCGTTCTTCTTTTACCGCCCAAAGCTCGGTATGCCCCATAATAACGGTATCAATAACGGTGTTGTTTTCAAAAGCAAATTGATCTTGATGTAATTTACCTAAACGCTCACCAGTATCTAAACTAACATTGCCCGAGGTTTGTTCTAAATCACCACCTAATATTTTCATTAGTGTTGATTTACCACAACCATTGGCACCGATCAAACCATAGCGGTTACCGCCACCAAATTTTTGTGAAATGTTTTCAAACAAAGGCTTAGCGCCGAATTGTTGAGTTATGTTGTTTGCTGATAACACTGTTTATTTATCCTTCATTTCTGTATAAGCTCACAATTTCTTTGTCCAATGTGCTCATTTATTGGCATAAACTTCGCGCAATGTCCTCGAACTTGCTTTGCTGATTTTGAACTGAAGGGATAAACCTTTAGTTCAAATTTATATTTTAAGTGATTATTCTGATAAAGATCAGAAGCTTGTTTTTAATTTGTGATGTTATTTCTTTTTACGGCTATTGCTTTTACCACGAGTATTTTTACTATCATTAAACTGATCGCTACTAAACCGTGTTAAGCCTCGTTTACTTTTGTTTTGTTTGTGAGTTGTCTGTTTATTTGTACTGCTGTTCTTTTTGTAATTACCTTTATTATGGCTTTGTTGCTCAGCGCGGCTTTCTGGTGGCACTAAACAGTCGGCTTTATTGCCAATTAAGTTTGCTAAGCCCATTTTTTTTAATGCATCACGAATTATTGGCCAATTATTACTGTCGTGATAGCGTAAAATGGCTTTATGTAAACGACGTTGTATTGCACCTTTAGGTACAATAACACTGTCATTGTTTTTATGAATATTGCGTAGTGAGTCTATTTCAGTGTGATATAACGTGGTGGCATTAGCTAACGGTGAAGGATAAAAATTTTGCACTTGATCGAGTTTAAAGTCATTTTCTTTTAACCATAAAGCTAAATTCACCATATCTTTATCGGTAGTGCCAGGGTGGGCTGAAATAAAATAAGGGATCAAATACTGTTTTTTACCTGCCAGTTTGGAATAATGCTCGAATAATTCTTTAAATTGATAATAACTGCCCATACCGGGTTTCATCATTTTATTTAATGGACCTGCTTCGGTATGCTCGGGTGCTATTTTTAAATAACCACCAACATGATATTGTGCTAATTCTTTTACATAGTTAGGATCTTCAACCGCTAAGTCGTAACGAACGCCTGAAGCAATTAATATTTTTTTAATACCTTTAACTTTACGTGCTTTGCGATACAGTTCAATAGTGGGGCTATGATCGGTATTTAAATGTCCACAGATGCTCGGCCACACACAAGAAGGTTTTCGACAAGATGCTTCGGCCTTAGGGCTTTTGCATTTTTGCATGTACATATTAGCCGTAGGCCCACCTAAATCGGAAATAACGCCAGTAAAATTAGGAACTTTGGCTTTTATATCTTCAATTTCGGCGATAATAGACTCATGTGAACGTGATTGAATGATGCGTCCTTCATGTTCGGTAATTGAGCAAAAAGTACAACCGCCAAAACAACCACGCATAATATTTATTGAGGTTTTGATCATCTCGTAAGCGGGAATTTTAGCCTTACCATAGCTAGGATGTGGTACACGTTGATAAGGTAAATCAAAAACACTGTCCATTTCTTCGGTGCTTAAAGGGATCGCGGGTGGATTAAGCCAAACACTGCGATCGCCATGATTTTGCATTAACGGTTTTGCTGAGCCAGGATTGACTTCTTGATGAAATATTCGTGAAGCATGGGCGTATAATATTTTGTTGTTTTTAACCTGTGCAAAGGTTGGCATATTAATATAGGTATAAAGCCAAGGTTTGTTAGGATCTTTGCTTAGGCACTTACTAGGATTATTGTTAACCTTTTTAAAGTCTATTAATTCAATTGGTTGTGCTGTTTTGGTGATATCACTTTTAGCTACTGATTCTTGTTTGCTACAATTGCGCTGAGTATTTTTGCCATCTAAATTGTTGTTATCAGAAACTTCATCATAAGGAAATTCATGGTAAGGGCTAATTATGGCATCAATTTTACCGGGGCGGTCAATATCGCGCGAGTCGATACCACACCAGCCAGCCAGTGCGTGTTTAGTTAAAAAGGCACTGCCGCGAACATCGGTGATGGTTTTTATTTCATCACCATTGGCAATACGATGAGCAATTTCAATTAAAGGACGCTCGGCATTGCCATATATAAGCAGGTCAGCTTTGGCATCAAACAGTACTGAACGGCGTACGGTATCAGACCAATAATCATAATGAGCAATACGGCGTAAGCTTGCTTCAATGCCGCCAATAATTACTGGCACACCTTTGTAAGCTTCTTTGCAACGTTGAGTATAAACTGTTACTGCACGATCAGGGCGTTTGCCACCTTCGTCATTTGGGGTGTATGCATCATCGTGGCGCATACGACGCTCGGCGGTATAGCGATTGATCATCGAATCCATATTGCCCGCAGTAACGCCAAAAAATAAGTTAGGTTTGCCAAGTTGTTGAAACGCGTCCTTAGAATGCCAATCGGGTTGGGCAATAATGCCAACACGGAAACCTTGTGCTTCAAGCATTCTGCCAATTATTGCCATACCAAAGCTAGGATGATCAACATAGGCATCACCGGTAACTAAAATAATATCGCAACTATCCCAACCAAGCTTGTCCATTTCAGTACGCGACATAGGTAAAAATGGCGCGTTACCATAACACTCAGCCCAATATTTCGGGTAGTCGTATAGCTTTTGTTCGGGTAATGGGATCATTTCTGCACTTATCGTTGACCTTACTCATTAACATTAAGGCGTTAGTTAAAAACTGGCGCGCGATTATAACAAAGAATACTCATTAGCTAAAGCGGTGTTTTTTGTTTTGTTTTGATTTGTTTGCTGCGACTTATAGGCTTGGTTTTAACCATGCTTTTAATCGAGATTGGATATTTATCCCATCCATGAGTTAATTGGTCGTTTTTGCTTACAACTTGTTAATGATTAATTTTATACTTTAATTGCTAAATATATAACGCCTTAGTATAACTATAC
>CAZVPC010000213.1:0-4348 GCA_964629005.1 uncultured Pseudoalteromonadaceae bacterium
CATACGACGAATTTCAGAAGTACCTGCACCAATTTCATATAATTTAGCATCACGCAATAAACGACCCGCTGGAAATTCATTGATATAACCATTACCACCAAGTAATTGAATGGTATCTAATGCCATTTTTGTGGCTAATTCTGCAGCATATAGAATAACGGCCGCTGAATCTTTGCGAGTAGTTTCACCGCGATCACAGGCTTGCGCTACCATGTACGCGTATGATTTGGCAGCATTCATTTGGGTGTACATATCGGCGACTTTGCCTTGTACTAATTGGAACTCACCAATAGATTGACCAAATTGCTTACGGTCGTGAATATAAGGTACAACTAAATCCATACACGCATCCATGATACCTAATGAACCACCAGAAAGTACCACCCGTTCATAATCTAAACCGCTCATTAATACGCGCACACCTTTGCCTTCGGCACCTAAAATATTTTCCGCAGGTACTTCACAATCTTGAAACACTAATTCACAGGTATTTGAACCACGCATACCTAATTTATCGAGTTTTTGGTGACGAGAAAAACCAGTATAATTACGTTCAACAATAAAAGCGGTAATGCCTTTTGAGCCAGCGCTGGTATCAGTTTTGGCATAAATAACATAAACATCGGCATCGGGACCATTAGTGATCCACATTTTATTGCCATTTAAAATGTATTTATCGCCTTTTTTGTCTGCAACTTTTCTTGCGGAGAGTTTCATGCTGACAACATCAGAGCCAGCATTAGGCTCACTCATTGCTAATGCGCCAACATGCTCACCCGAACAAAGTTTTGGTAAGTATTTTAATTTTTGCTCGGGTGAACCATTTTTACGTAATTGGTTTAAACATAAATTTGACATGGCACCATAACTTAAACCAACCGAAGCACTGGCTCGGCTGATCTCTTGCATTGCCACAATATGCTCTAAATAACCTAAACCTGAGCCACCGTATTCTTCTTCCACCGTCATGCCTAATAAACCCATGTCGCCAAATTTACGCCATAAATCTTTTGGAAACTCATTGTCAATATCAATTTGTGCGGCACGAGGTGCTATTTCATCACGAGCGAAAGCGTTAACTTGGTCGCGGATCATATCGACAGTTTCGCCGAGGTTAAAATTAAGTGAGCTAAAGGTTGAAATCATAGTTGATCCTTTCAGTTTTGCTATTATTGTCGTTTTGACGATTGATAATTTATCTCGTTTTCATTTGCAGTGGGTTCAACTGCTGCTAATGTTTTTAAACAGTTTTTTTCTAGATCATTTAATTCGATAAGTACGGCTTCTATGTCTTCGAGTTGCTGTTTTAGCGCGGATTTCTTTTCAGCAATCAGCTTCATCATCGTAGCTAATTGTGTGGCACTACTTTTATCAGCATCATACAATTCAAATAAACGTCCTATTTCAGCTAGAGAAAAACCTAAGCGTTTACCTCGTAGAATTAACTTTAGTCGAACTCTGTCTCTTTGGTAATAAATTCTTGTTTGCCCTTTGCGAGTAGGGAAAATTAAATCTTGATCTTCATAAAAACGAATGCTTCGAGTTGTAATATCAAATTCTTTTGATAAATTACCTATAGAATAGGTTATTGGTTTGGTTTTTTTAGTATTTACCATAGTGAACACGTTATGCTTAGAGTACTTAATTATGATTAACCTTACATTAAGTTTACGTTAACGTAAAGGTTGCTTCTTATCGTTAAAATTATAAGTGTAACTAACTCATTACATAATATTAGTTAGCTTAGGTTATAGAACTAAAGTTTACGTTGGCGTAAACGTCAAATTGAGTTAATCTGTAAGTATATATTTAAGCCTTTTTTGGAGAATCTCATGTCTAACTCTGATCCTATTGTTATTGTCTCAGCACTTAGAACCCCTATGGGTGGTTTTAATGGTTGTTTGTCTAATGTTGTTGCCCCTGAACTTGGCGCAACTGCTATTCGTGGTGCCGTTAGTGCGGCCAATTTGGCGAGTGATCAAATTGATGAAGTGATCATGGGTTGTGTATTACCAGCAGGTTTAAAACAAGCACCAGCTCGACAAGCGGCTATTGCTGCTGATTTGGCGTTATCAACGGTATGCACTACCATCAATAAAGTGTGTGGTTCAGGCATGAAAGCGGCAATGCAAGCACACGATGCACTGATGGCTGGTTCGATCAATGTTGCCATTGCTGGTGGTATGGAAAGCATGAGTAACGCACCTTATATTTTACCCAAAGCGCGTGCTGGTATGCGGATGGGACATGGACAAGTATTAGATCATATGATGTTAGACGGTCTTGAAAATGCCTATGACGGTATTTCAATGGGCTGTTTTGCCCAAGAAACGGCTGATGAAGCTGGTTTTAGCCGTGAAGATATGGATGCTTTTGCTATTCGTTCGCTAGAACGCGCTAATGCAGCAATTACTCATGGTGATTTCGAAAATGAAATAACAGCCGTAACGGTTAAAAATCGTCGTGGTGATATTGTTGTTGATACTGATGAACAGCCGGGTAATGCTCGTCCTGAAAAAATTCCATCGTTACGTGCTGCCTTTAAAAAAGATGGCACAATAACCGCGGCTAACTCTAGTTCTATTTCTGATGGTGCAGCGGCGTTAGTGATGATGAAACTGTCAGAAGCGCAAAAACGTGGTTTAACTCCGTTATGTAAAATTGTTGCTCATGTAACGCACGCGCAAAAGCCTGAAGAATTTACCGTAGCGCCTGTTGGAGCAATGTCTAAGCTGTTAGAAAAAGCTAACTGGGCAACCAGCGATGTTGATTTATTTGAAATTAATGAAGCTTTTGCCATGGTAACTATGTTGGCAGTTAAAAATATGGACTTAGATATTAATAAAGTTAACATTCATGGTGGCGCTTGTGCATTAGGTCATCCACTAGGCGCTAGCGGTGCTCGTATTATGGTAACGCTTATTCACGCATTGAAAAACAAAGGTTTGAGCAAAGGCGTTGCTTCTTTATGCATTGGTGGTGGTGAAGCTACGGCGATCGCGCTAGAAATGTTGTAAGAGGGTACTTATCTCTGAAAAGAGCGCGGTAGCGGTTTTTTGTTCCAGACAAAACCTAAGTACCAACATCCTTGTAGGCAAAACCACGCCTACATTTTGCTCGAATAGTATTGTAGGTCGACACGAGCGCAGCGAGGCTCGACAAATTATTAATCAACACAAGATCTTGAATTTATTTCAGGATCGGACAAGTCGTCATCCTGAATCTATTTCAGGATCTGATAAGTCGTCATCTTGAATTTATTTCAGGATCTGATAAGTCGTAATAACTTGGGGAAGTTAGTAGTGAATTTTGATTTAACCGAAGATCAGCAAATGTTTGCCGACACAGCAAAGCAATTTAGCGATGCTGAATTTTTACCTAATGCAGCAAAATGGGATCAACAACATATTTTTCCTAAAAAAGTCATTGCTAAGGCGGGCGAATTAGGCTTTTGCGGTTTGTATTCACCCGAAGATGCTGGTGGCTTAGGGTTAAGTCGTTTAGATTCATCCATTATTTTTGAACAATTGGCAATGGGCTGCACAGCAACTACTGCGATGATCACGATTCATAATATGGCAACATGGATGATCGCCACGTGGGGAACGCAAACAGTAAAAGATGATTGGTGTGAGCAATTAGTGATGGGTGAAAAACTTGCCTCTTATTGTTTAACAGAACCTGGATCAGGTTCCGATGCAGCATCATTACGTACCAGCGCCAAAAAAGATGGTGATCATTATATTGTTAATGGTTCTAAAATGTTCATTTCCGGTGCGGGCGAAACCGATATGTTAGTGGTTATGGTGCGCACTGGCGAAGTGGGAGCAAAAGGCATTTCGGCGCTAGCTATTCCCGCCGATTTAGACGGTGTTATTTACGGCAAAGCAGAAGAAAAATTAGGCTGGAATGCACAACCAACACGTTTAATAACCTTTGATAACGTTAAAGTACCAATGGAAAATATACTTGGCAAAGAAGGTGAAGGTTTTGCTATTGCAATGAAAGGTCTTGATGGCGGTCGTATTAACATTGCCACCTGCTCGATTGGTACTGCACAACAAGCATTAAATGTTGCCAAAGAATATATGCAAGAGCGCGAGCAATTTGGCAAACCCATTGCCGCTTTTCAAGGCTTACAATTTAAATTAGCTGATATGGCAACAGAGTTAGTTGCAGCGCGGCAATTGGTGCGTTTAGCAGCTTATAAACTCGATCAAAACGATAGCGAGAAAACGGCTTATTGTGCAATGGCAAAACGTTTTGCTACCGATATCGGCTTTAAAGTATGTGATGCCGCCTTACAAATTCATGGCGGTTACGGTTATATCAAAGAATATCCATTAGA